>JAJZJL010000148.1 GCA_021810145.1 Planctomycetota bacterium
ATAATCCCGCGCCTGCCGGATGCGTTGAGCCGTAACCCTGGCGGCGGCAAACGTGTACGGCATGGGCAGCAAATCGTGGCTGTAGGTGCCATCCACACTTCCCCAGCACAGATGATCGGAGAGAAAGGGCGTTTTCGTGCGCTTGACCAAGGCCTTGAGACGCTTGAGATGTTCTCGGTTCAGTGGATCCGCCGAGCCAAAATACATCGACACGCCGTGTTGTACCACACGATATTGCTCCAGAATCCGATCCAGAATTTCCAGCGGCCGCCCACCGTCAACCATATAGTTCTCGGATATGATTTCAAACCAGTCCACAGTGGGCTTTTTGGAAAGAATATGGTCATAATGCGGAATTCGCAGGCCAATGCCAATTCCAAGCTCTGTAAAACCGTTGTACGGATTTGCCGGCATAGACAACCTCGAAATGGGCAGTCAGGGAAGGGGATGGACCCGACACAGGCCCATCCCCGGAAAATCCCTGTCTGACGATGGTTAACCTCCGTCACGGCAAACGGTTCCTGCCGATGCCGCAACGCATGTGCTCCAAATACGTCCTGACGGTTACTGACCACCGGCAGTCATCGGCTTTTTGGGCTTTGTCGTATTGCAGCCGCCCTTGCCTTTGCAGGAATTTTTACCGACGCAACTGTGCGTGGCGGTTTTACATCCCCCCTGCCCCTTGCACGCGTTCATGCCTTTGCATTTATGCTCACCCCACGCCATGGTTGCCATCGGAGAAGCGGCGGTTCCGGCCAGAGCAGCCTGAACCGACACCGTGCCGGATGCCGCTGACAGCGTGCCAAGATTGGCTGACGCCGCCCGGGTGGTGCCGGCCATCAAGCCTGAAATGGCGGCGGCGGCAAGAAGAGAAGCGACAGCGGTCATTGAGTTGTTTGTATTCATTTCGAATACTCCTTAAAAAAAAGAAGAAACGTTTACCCTGTCCATGCCATCGGACATGAACGCAAGGTTAGTCGCCAATGATTTACGATTCTTACAGTGCCGAGCATTACGGGAAAAATCATGCCGGACGGGCATTACCATATAAGAATCGCAAAATATGTTTTCCACGCGCGTTGCCACGGGCCGGCCATGCGGATCTCTTGGGATTCCCAGAGCGAGCATTTGTACAGACAAAACGGGGGATTTGCGACTGAAAACCGTATGCCAATTTCGGGGGTAATGAAAACGCGAGTCTGCCATTTGCCTAATGGTGCTATGGCCGGTGCGGCAGCTCTTACCAGTTATTACGTTGGGTCTATTGGATCAGCTTTTTAAGCTTTTCACGGGCTTCGGGCGACAACCTTTGATTGTCGGGCGCACTGTCGAATGAGGTTTTATACCCTAATTTCCTGGCGGCAAGGTCCAAAATGGCAAATTGTCGATCCATGAACCGGCAGCCCGCACACAAAACCAGGTGCACCGCCAGAACGACACGCTCGTACCGGGTTAATCGGCCATCGCGGCGGCGGCAGGACATTTCCGAGGCCGCCTGGCAATTCAATACTTTCGGGAGTTTCAACATCCGCTAACCTTTCACCGCACCCGCCTGCCCGATTCCCTTTTTTTCAAGGCAATCCCGCAGTCGCAGTCGCGCACGATGCAACAACACATACAGGTTGGTCGAGCTGACCTGCAGAGTCTTACAAACTTCCTCGGCCTTTTGTTCGTCCATGATATTCAACACAAACGCCCGCCGTTGCGATTCCGGCAATGCTTCCATACAGCGCTGCAGTGCGGGCAGAACCTCGGACTCCATGGCGGAATCCTGCGGATCGATGTGCCAGCGGCGGGGAAACTTTTTCCACTTACCCAAACCGGAGAACATGGCATCCACCGTTGAATCTTCCGAAAGCGAATCGGTTTGATTCCGTTGCTGCCGGCGGAAATGATCCATTATTTTATGTTTTAAAATCCCCACCAGCCACGTGGCGAAATCACACTGCCCCCGGAAGTTTTCTTTTCCCTTCAGTGCCGCGAGAAACGTCTCCTGCACCAGTTCCTCGCAATCCGCCCGATCCGTTACACGCAGGCGCGCGTAGCGAAACAGCAGATCCCCATACTGATCCACCCAAACCTCGGCCAAGGGCATATCTTTTGTTATTGCAGCATCTTGCATAGATGAACTGTCCGCTGAGAAAAGGCACGTCAGGGCACCCTGCCCCGAAGGATTCGCCGTACCCACGCCGTTGATCATAAACAATATCCTATTTTTGCAGCGCCGACAACGCTTTGCATCGCTTATGGGATGGAATCAGTGAAAACCGCCCGCAGATTGGACGGCTCTGGTGGAATAACATGCGATTTCTGCCTGATAGGAAACTGCGTGCGCACTGGTATAATATAGCCGAAGTGAATAACCGGCGGACCCTGAAGTTGGCCTCAACTGAATTTTACAATGCCTGTTCACAGATAATTAAACGATGCGAGGTTATATGAAACACGCTCCAAAACTGACAAAAGAAAGTCTGGAGAATATCTTGACCAGGAGACTCGGGCTGGTTAATCCGGAGTACCATTTGCAGAAGGTTGGGGGGCGTCTGGTCGGCAATATAATCTCCTCGTCATTCCGGAAAAAAAAGGATCATGTTCGCCAGGAACAAATCTGGAAAGCTCTTGAGGATGAGCTCGGGGACCTCTCCGTGCGCAAGGTAGGCATGCTGCTTGCTTATTCGCCCGAGGAATGGAATCCGGAGGAAGACATGACACGTCACCGGGCTAAAACTGATTCTTCCCGCAAATAATGCAGGCAGCAATGGGCACTGTTTCCCCGGCGGTCACAATCCGGAATGTATCACAATGGAACGGCGCTGCTTTGTACGGCAACCCGCACCCGCCACGAATCCCCTGCCGTTCACACCCGCCGTCACTGCAACTAATCGATACGGGAAGTATAGGAGCCTGTTTGGAAACTCCGCCGGGAGCGCCTTGGGGCGGCAAACGGCCGACAACGGCGGCCGCCTTTTACCGCTCCCACTTCCAATTGACATGGTCAGATTTGCTCATGGCCTTGGCGGCCTGATGCAGGCATTCCTGGCATACGAGTTTCTCCGGGCGATTCGGAAAGTGCCAGCGCGGCAAGGATGGCGGAATATTGATTCGCAGGCACAGCGTGCATTGATATTTTCCATCCGCCGGGCGGGCGTCTACCAATGCCTTTTTCAGACATTCAAGGCATATTATCGAACCATGATGGCCCTCTATCATGGCGGATTGGCCATCCCAGTCGGTTTGGCAGAAATCACAGGATATGACAACTCCATCTTGTTCTGTACGCTGCATGGTGCCATTCCTAAATGCGAAACCCAACGCGAACCTTGGCGAAAGTCGCGACTTTTTGTTATCTTAGGGCTTGTTTGAGGACTTGGCGAGTCCCGGTAGGCCGGGAGTCGAAGCGGCAGACTTGCCCCTTAATGCGCGGAGAAACGAATGTCGGATAAAACTTTTCATACCTCAGTGGTAACACCTGAACGCATTGTTCTGGAAACCCCCACCACCTTTGCGGTTGTGCCCGCCGATGATGGACTTCTCGGCATTCTTACTCACCGCGCCTCCATAACCACAAAATTATCCACCGGCACACTGAAACTGGAAACGCCCGATGGCGTGCATCAGTTTATCGTCCATGGCGGATATGCCCAGATGAAAAACAACGCGCTGACCGTTCTGACCGAAGAAGCCATTCCCGAAGCCACGATTACACCTGAATTTCTCCAGGCGGAGCAGGCCAAAGCGGAAGCCATGTCCGACAGCGATATGACGCACTCGGAAGTGCGGCAGCAGGCACTGGCCCGTGTCGAAGCGATGCGCAAATTGGTTAATCAGCGGCAGTAAGCTTCCGTTCACGGTTCTACCGCGGGGTCTGACGGATCAACCTTAAGGCAACGCTTTGGCGGCAATTCTCCGGAATACGCGCACGCGGATGGGCGAGTAGAAATAATATTGCCATTCAAAGTACCAGTTGAAGCGAACAACTTTTACCAGTTTCCATTGCTTGCCGAGCTGCTTTTCCACTGCGGCAGTTGTCAGCGGACCGGTATGTATATCACCCATGCGGTCGGCCAGAACCAGTGTGTGCAGCCCTTTGTCAACATGAGCCCAATGGATAATCGACAGCCAACGCTGAGGGTTATCAGGGAGAAGTCCATAACGTGGAATTTTGTACCATAAATGATTGCTGATATTCCAGACCGGCAAAAACTGCAGGGGAATGTGCCGCAATTCCAGCAGTGATATCGCAGGATCATCTTTGGGATGGTTGGAAGCCTCGGAATAAGCAATATACATGCCTAGATGATCCTGAGGATTATAATATCGGATGACAGGCCGGTTGATGAAATCCCACGGCTCTCCGCGGCAGATCAGATTATTCGTCAGACCCGAAGCAAGCATGGCCACCGAAACGGCCGTTCCGACCAGCAGCCGCACGGGCCAGCCTGGCAGCCGGGCGATGGCCGCGCCCAGCCAGAGCACCCACGCAACGGCCATAAAGCCCATGTAGCGTTGCAGCCAGATGACACGGTGCGGATACAACGACAGCGGATTACTTGCCGGCAATGATGCCAGAGCAAAATAAAGCGTCGGCAGAAAAATCCACACGCCGACATGCCACCATTTGCCCGGACGTTGTTCCAGATCCGGCTTTTTATCAAGCCAGCGGCGCCACGGTATCAGGCCGATCAGCAGCAGAACAATCGTGAATATTGCCGCATACAGTTCCAGGTGCGCCAGCCATGGAAGCGTGCGGGTGGCAAAATGGTTGCGATAATCCGGCCCGAGTTCATACCAGTCAATGATGCGCTGCGAAGGTGGAAATATGGGCCAGAGGATACCGAGAATATTGATTGTCGGCGCACTTAAGACCGTGTGCCAGTTAATGACATTGTACCGCGGCAACCAACCGATCCCCATTCGGCCATGATGCACCACGGCACGGTCCAGCCAGGCGCTGTGAAACTTATACCAGCCCGCGGTGCAGGCGGCCATGACGGCTACGGAGAAAATCCAGATTGGCGCATCCAGGGCGCGATGCCGACGCTTGAATATGAGAAAAATCAACTGAACCGGAATTAAAAACCAGCCCAGCAGATCAAAGCCTATCAAACCGATGCCGCTTAAAATATACAGCGGCGCCCATATCCAGTGGCGGCCATTCTGCCAGCGCAAAAACAGCGCCATATTGAGCGTAACCATTAAATACAAGGCCGAGTACATTTTCAGATCGCGGCTGTAATAGATCAAAAAGGGGTTTACCGCCACCAGCAGCATGACCAGCAATGCGGTGCGCGGCGTCATGAATTGCCGGGCCAGAAAGTAAGCGGCGGCCACGTTGAGCGATCCGAGAATGGCGCCGAGCGTTCGCAGATAAACCGATGTTGTGGCCATACCGGGGGGAATATGCAGCGTATATTGCAGAAATTGCAGCCACGCCCAGAGTGCGGCATACCACCCGGGCGGAAACCCCTGCCCCCAGAGCGAATTAAGCAGATAGGTAAAATTCCCGGACACCCGTGATAACGTCGCGGTTTCATCGCACCAGAGCGACTGCAAACCTAAATGCCAGAACCGCAGAAAAGTTCCGAACGCTAAAATCGCGAAAAATCCGAGCCAGAACAAAAACTTCGCCCGCGCCGGGTTGATCTCCAGAATTCGGCGCAATTGCCCGCGCCGCGACGATGGCGCAGGTGGCGGCGGTGGTGCGGCAGGCGCACAAGCAGCCGCATCTGGTTGTACAAGCTCGGGCTGATTCATAAACGGTATAACGCACGGAACGGTTTTTTGTTGTAACGCCCCGATTTTTGCAACCCGTTCAAGCCATTAACCATCGGCCGAACGGAAAATAAGCGGCGGGCACAAAGCTTTCGCTCTGCGCCCGCCGCCTGTTATGGGTTTGCTTTTATTGAGGCCGTGATCTTATTACAGCACCAGCTTGGCAAGTTCCTGATGGGCCGCGGCAACCCCGGCTCCAAAAGTGAAGGGATGTCCCTGCTGTTTGAGGACAATTTCAATGGCGCTGATAACGCCAAGGGTGTCAAACGCATCAACATAGCCCATGTGGCTGAGGCGGAAAATTTTTCCTTCCATGGAACCCTGCCCGGCGGCAATATGAATGTTAAACTGCTTGCGCAGCGCGCCGCGGAAGGTTTTATCATCAAAGCCAGCGGGGTAGTGAATACCCGTTACGGAATCCGACGGATTGCTGGAAAAGACCTTCAAGCCCATGGCTGTGGCCGCCGCGCGTGTTGCGCGGGCGAAAGCCGCGGTGCGCTTCCAGACATTTTCCATGCCTTCCTGTGTGATCAGTTCCAGTGATTTGTGCAACCCGCGCACCAGGGTTACCGCCGGCGTCCAGGGAACATCATTTTCCGCAATACTCTTTAAATAGTGCGGCAGACTCAAATACAAATTCGGCTGCGTGACGGATTCCACCTTCTTCCGGGCTTTTTCCGATACGCTCAAAAACGCCAGTCCCGGCGGAAGCATCAACGCTTTCTGCGAACCGGTCACCAGAATATCCACACCCCATTGATCCGGCTTGACCGGCAGAGCGCCAACGCTGGTTATACCATCGGCAATCAGAATGGCATCGGTCTTACGAACGTGTGCCGCAATGGCTTCAAGATCATTAACCGTGCAGGCGCTGGTTTCGCTGTGGCACAAGGTCACGGCGTCAAAGCTGCCCTTGGACAGTGCATCGGCAACCTGTTCCGGCGGAACGGCATGGCCATATTCCGCTTTAAGTTCGGTGATCTGGCATTTGTTACGCTTGGCGATGGTAACCCAACGCTCGGCAAATTTGCCGTTCGAAAGGCACAACACCTTGCCGCCCTGCGGGATGGTATTAATCATCGCGCATTCATAAGCCGCCGTGCCGCTGCCGGCGATGGTCACCACCGGATTGGCCGTTTGCATGACTTGCTGCAGAAGCTTATTAACCGCCGCAAAAAGTGTTTTGTATTCCTGCGTGCGATGATGAAACACGGGGCGGGCCATTTCAAGTAGAACTTCTTCCGGCACGCTGGTGGGACCGGGGGTGAACAAACGCATACGATTCATGCAATAACTCCAGACTGTAACAACACCATTCCAACAAGGCGGCCAAGGCGGAAACCTACCGCAGGCTCCCTTACACGCCACCCAAACCCTGCAATATAAGCGAAATGCAATGATTCTCAATAGCACACACAAATGCCGCGAGAACAATACGAAAAATGCCCTTTTGGTTCAGCAGGCCGAGGAGCACGTAATTGGCGTATTTGGCGTCCCATATCCCGGGCACCTGCGGTACTGTAACACCAAGCCGGCAGGTATAAACCCAAGGTACCGGGCGGTATTTGCTGTGCCTTCCCCGCTTCTCAGTGGCCGTCCTGCCTCCGTGTTGCGGCACGCATTGGTAAACCGCAAAACTCATTGATTCGTTTGCCCGCCCTTCTGGAACGCAAATGCAAAAGCGTCTTGCGAAAGTTCTGCTGCAATTCCCGCATGATTGATCTTTGATCATTGATACGATCCCCTCGCGAGCTACTGGGTTCATCCCCGCGGTCCGCCACCCGCACACCCAATGCCAGCCGACATATTTTCCCATTCATACCGCAGGGTAAATATGCTTACCCGCATCCGCACAACGGCAACACAAGGCGTTCCAAGGGCGCTTCCACGCCTGATATTCCGCTTGCCACCGGTAATTTCACGTTACCGTAATATTTGACAGTGCCCAAACCAATCCACACCATATAATAAGCAGGGCCACGTATTGTTGGCCCACCCGTTTCGGGGGGAATGGTCCATGGGGAACTCAAACCCGCAGCCCGTCAGCGCACCGTCAGCCGGCAACACTGACAGTGCCATGCAAGCTCATTGGCATGCCATTTCCAGCCAGGAGATCGCCACCCGGCTCGCCACCGACGCCACCACCGGCCTGCATACCAATCAGATAGCCGAACGCCTTGCCCTCTACGGTCCAAATGAACTTGCCCGCCAGGCTCGCCGCACCCCGCTGCTGGTATTCCTGCTGCAGTTCCATCAGCCGCTGATTTACATCCTCCTTGCCGCCGCGGCCGTTACATTCATGCTTCAGGAACATCTCGACGCCGGTGTAATACTGGGCGTGGTCGTGCTTGACGCGATCGTCGGATTTCTTCAGGAATATCGCGCCGCCAAGGCCATTGACGCTCTGGCGCAATCAATGATCGTAACCGCTGTCGTACGCCGCCAGGGACATACGCATCGCATTGATTCATCGGAACTTGTGCCGGGCGACGTGGTGCTGCTGCAAAGCGGTGATCGGGTACCGGCAGATCTGCGGCTGGTTCGACAAAAAGACCTCTGCATTTCAGAAGCCGCGCTGACCGGCGAATCATTGCCTGTCGCAAAGCATACCGAGGTGCTTCCCGCCGACACACCCCTGGCAGATCGAAAAAATCTTGCCTTCGCCTCGACTCTGGTAACCCAGGGACAGGGGGCGGGAATTGTGGTTATGACCGGCAATCAAACCGAAATTGGAAAAATCCAGCACCTGATCCGCTCCGCTGAGGACCTGGTGACTCCGCTGATCCGCGAAATCAATCTGCTGAGCACCCGATTGATGTACGCCATTCTCGGCGTTGCCGCATTTATGTTTCTCGCAGGGTTGATTCAGGGCCATAAAATTCTCTACCTGTTGCACGCGGCGGTAGCGCTGGCGGTTGCGGCCATCCCCGAGGGGCTTCCGGCCGCCGTCACCATTGTTCTTGCCGTGGGGGTTTGGCGCATGGCCAGGCGAAACGCCATTATCCGCAGGCTGCCGGCGGTTGAGACGCTGGGCAGCACTTCCGTGATCTGCTCCGACAAAACCGGCACACTCACCGAGAACCAGATGACCGTACAGCAGCTCTGGGGGCAGGGGAACCTCTGGCACCTGGACCATGCCGGCGAGATTTCTGAAGAAACAATCCGCCCCGCCGGCTCGGCCCCCATGCCGCTACCGCAGGCGGTGCGCGAATGTCTCACCTGTGGCGTGCTGTGCAACGACAGCCGGTTGGTGCAGAAGGACGGGCGGTGGCAAGTTATCGGCGATCCCACGGAAGGTGCCCTGCTCATGGCGGCCCGCACGGCGGAGATTCATCAATCCGAACGGACGCAAATGCTGCCGCGGCTCGATGTTCTGCCCTTTGACTCCGGATATCAGTACATGGCCAGTCTGCACGACGCCGGTGCCGGTGCGCTTCGCATCGTCTATGTGAAAGGGTCCGTCGAACGCATTACACAATACTGCGCACCGGAAGAACTGCATGACATCCAGCATCAGGCCGCAAGGATGGGCGCAGAGGGTCTGCGTGTGCTGGCGTTTGCACGCAAGTATATGCCGCCCGGAACCGTTGCAATATCACACGCTGATATCCGCGGCGAACTGACGTTTCTGGGGCTTCAGGGCATGACCGATCCGCCACGGGCCGAAGCCCGCCGCGCCATCGCGGCCTGCCGCACCGCCGGTGTGGCGGTAAAGATGATTACCGGCGACCATGCGACAACCGCCGCCGCCATTGCCGCACAACTGGGCCTCGCCCGCCATAACGGCCACGACGGCCTGCCGTTGGTATGCACCGGCAGGCAACTGGAGGCCACGCCCGACGAACAGCTTCCCGCCCTCGCGCGCGATACCGATGTTTTTGCGCGAGTCAGCGCCGAACAAAAACTGCGTCTGGTTAAGGCGCTGCAAAGCTCCGGTCAAATCGTCGCGATGACCGGTGACGGCGTTAATGATGCGCCGGCGCTCAAGCAGGCCAATATCGGCGTTGCCATGGGAATCACCGGCACCGAGGTGGCCAAAGACGCGGCCGATATTGTGCTGACGGACGATAATTTCGCCTCAATTGTTGCCGCCGTTGAAGAGGGCCGCGGTGTCTACGACAATCTCACGAAGTTTATGGTCTGGACGTTGCCGACCAATCTTGGCGAGGGGTTGGTCATACTTGTGGCCATTGTTTTCGGCCTCAGACTGCCAATTCTGCCCGTGCAGATACTCTGGATCAACCTCACCACCGGCATACTGCTTGGAACGCCGCTGACCCTTGAACCCAAGGAACCCGGCCTCATGAATCAGCCGCCGCGAAATCTGAAACAATCTTTTCTCACCGGCACGTTGCTCCGTCGCATGCTGCTGGT
>JAJZJL010000149.1 GCA_021810145.1 Planctomycetota bacterium
GATACGGGACGCACAAATCCAGGAGCTTGGCGTGGAATTGTGTTACCTTACTTGGGGACAGGATTAACTTTGCTTCGTGGTTTGAGTCTTTAGAGATGCCTCGTTCACGTTCTGGAATGTTCGCGCTTTCCGTGCAGGAGCTTTACCCCGTGCGCGCCGGGGTAGGCCTTACGGTAGGGTCGGCAGATCGGGACTCAACTTCATCTGCGCAATGTGTGGATAACTTCGTGCTCTGGCGACAATCAATTACCGATGACTCGCGGCGTGCCGGGGAACAACGAGCAATGGGGAATTTGTTTTGTGGGTGCGGCGGGCACATGCGATGCCGAGCTGGATTGGAGCATGGATTTGGCTGACGGTGCCGGTAACGGCAGAGTTAGAAAGCTAAGGATCAGGGCCATACAAGACCTTGCAGAATCCGTCACAGGCCCAGCCATTATTTGCATTCATAGCTTATGTATCATTCCGTCTGTTATTGGCGCTGTTCAAGCCGTTCGCGATGGGAACTTCAGGGTTTATGGAACCGGCTGGATGTATTTTTAACATTCACATGGCAGCACTTGCCGAGGTCAGGAGAAATGGCTGCTGCACAGGTACATCCAGGCAGCCGTTGCCATTACGGAAACCGCACTTCCCGAGGCGGCAAAACGGCGCATCGGTAATACGATACGCCGTGACCGCGGTTGTCAGGCATCGTTCGGAAGGCAAACCGAGCAGTTACGGCTGTGTACGACGGAAGTTATGTTCCGCTGCGGCACATCCGCCGCCTCATTGCCCCACGACAACATTGCGTTCGTAAAGCCCGCCCTCGTGCACGACCGCCACATGTCCGTCGAAAAACACGGAATTAGCCACGCCAATCCCGGATGAATTCATATTGTGCCGATAGCGCAAACCGGTACCCAGAACGTACGCCCCCGGATACGAGGGACTCCAGTCCTCGTTACCGAAGACCAGACCGCTATACAGATCATAGAATGTCGGGTGGATGACCGTATTCGGGGCGTATACCCTTGAACTCCCCGCCAACGAGCCACCAAACCAGTTGTATTGTGTCTGAGGATCAAATCCATCCCACGCCATAAGCGGCCAACATCCACCCCAATAGTAATTTTGATTGGCATCACCTACCGCAATGACTTGTTCCGGTCGCGTCACATTGCTGAGTTTCGGCCATGGAGACGAAGCCGAGCTTATCCAAACGAAGGCGTTGTCATTGGCGGCGTATTGTTCCGATTCCAATCCCGCGGATGGTTGCACCGCTACCACCGCGGAAGGACACTCAAAAAGAGCTTCAAAGGATGGGATAAGTTGTTGCTGAATCTGCTGGGTTTTGACCCCGCCAACGCTGTAGGTCAGATTGTTTCCATTGCGCCCATAAACCAGACGACATCCCGGCGTATACCAGGCGAAAAGAGTTTCGTCCCATGTTTCATACGCATCTTCGCTGGTGGTCATAAGATTGCCGGCGGGCAACGCGCCGGCGTAATCGCTGGCATATTCATCAACGAGTTGGCCGATAGTCCGTAACCGGGCGGCGCACTGAATTGTCTGCGCTTCCTCTTTGGCCGCGGCAAGCGCGGGCAGTAAAAGTGCGATAAGTAATGCAATAATTGAAATTACAACCAGCAGTTCAATAAGCGTAAAGGCGCGACGTATCATGGTATTGTCTCCTAAAAATCAGACCCGGGAGTAACGGAGAAGCCGACTGCACGCGCCGGCTTCTCCGCGGTTCTCCTCAGTCAATCGTCGGCCGGCAGAAGCCGCACGACTTTGCCATGGCCATCGGAGCCACAGCCGCTGTTGCTTAACAGGCCCGGCGCTTCCGGCCAAGCAGTACCAGCGCTACACCACCAAGAGCCAGCATTGCCAGTGTGGCCGGCTCGGGAACGGTCTGATCCGTTAATTCAAAGCTGGTAATCGTTCCGCTGGCACCATTGACTCCGATGGCGACTTCCGTGATGTCGGTTGGGTTAGGTGTACCGTTTCCGCTGTTATAACCCCATTGACCAAGCCGGCCTTGGCCGGCCTGAAGTTCGGAAGCGGTGTTGTACCAGCCGCTGGCCTGCCAGCTCGGGCCAGTGGTGTCAAGAATAATCTGCATTGTTTCTCCCGGCGTAACGGTGGAATTTTGCTGGTAGGTATGCTTTTGCCCACCCGGGCCAAAAGCACCACCGACGAACGGTGCACCTGTGATATTCATTGTCGGCCCGTCGGAGTTGAAAAATGGTACAGGGCTTCCGCTGGGACCGCTGATATTGATAAATCCCATAAACATCTGTCCGTCATAGGCACTGTCACCGGCGGTGTAATTGCTTGGTGTCATGGTTGCAGTAAGGGTGTAGATGTGGCCGCTTTGGGGTGTGAAGTTAAGTCCCGCAACTTCCAAAGCCCCCGAACTGCCGTTGGCATCAAGCGATCCGGTAATGGCACCATTGGCCGTGAAGAAGGGCTGTGTAGCGGGTTGCCCCGTCCCGGTCAGGCTGCCGGCGCTCCAAGTCTGTATCCATGTCGGGCTGGCACCGTTATCCACCGTTGGAGCCTGGCCCGCCAGTGAGGCCGTTGCGCTTCCGGAGAAGTTGTCCTGATAGATTATTGTGGTGGTGTTGGCGGCGGCCAAGCTGGCGGATGCGGCCACCGCAAGCGTTGCCAGCGTCAGTAGTGAACCCCCGAATGGAAAACGATACGTCGTCATAAAGAACTCCTGCTCCCCTGGGGAGCCGCTTGTGATTGCCCGTTGACCTAACGGGTTAAGGTTTCGCCGCAACGCGCGGCAAAAAGGGTCATTGCCTTTACCGCTCAAGCCACAAGGCCGTGTTGCAAGTTAAGCAATTCGATTCAAGGTTGAACATGTTCTAAACCTTCGCGTCAGTCAGTATCAGTGGTCGTTGCCAGCAAACAAATAAATTACCTCTGCCACGGATTTAACCTGCCAAAAAGAATCCGTTTCGCGTGATAGTACTTAGTATAACTCATAAATACTAAACCGCAAGAAAAAAACATGTTTTTTGTAAAAATAATATTATCGGACTTAAAATAATCAATTATATCGACAATTTAACCAGTTTTATAAGCCATCACTCACGCCATTCTTTCGCTATTCACACATAAAAAAAACGCGTTAAAGCAAACATTAACGCAAAGTTAATATATTCTAGTAAAAATCCATAGAGCGCCACCACCCGTGAAAGACGCATCCGTCGTTAATATCCCGCGAGTCTTCAGTACAAGATGCCATTGGACGAAGGGAACAACTTTTTCTGCTTGAAATAAGGCGAGAAACAGCAATGGTTCTCAATGGTGCCGATGCCCCACTATTTTCAATACCGTGGCCTTGTGCATCAAAGCAGCCAAGATGTGTTGCTTGAGCCGGCACAATATTGGCGCAACTTTCCGGCAAGAAATGCCAAGGGAGATCGTCCACTGGAAATTGCGGCGTGCGGGCAACCGGTCAGCCGCCGGGCAGCTCAGAGGCCAGCGCGTTACATTCACAGCGTACCGTGCGGTGGACATTACTGAATATATAAATATTCCACACGCGGCTTGATGAGATCGTAGATCAGGTGCGGACTAAGCTGCATCCTGGGTTTACCCACGGCGGATTGCGCATTGATCAGTTCCAGCAGACTTGCCGGCCGATGAAACTCAACAACGGTGGGATTATATATGCCGGCGAGCTTGGCAGCCGCGTGATATGCTGCCGACAGGTAGCCGATATGATCGACCAGTCCCAGCTTCAGCGCTTGAGGTGCCGCCCAGATTTTGCCATTGGCTACTTCGGTAATCGGCACTTTCAGGTGGGTGGATCGTCCGGTTTGCACGATTTTAATAAAGCGCGCCGCGTCGGTATCAAGCGTTTCAATCAAATAGGCCTTTACGGCCGGGGTATATTCGGAAAACGGCGAACCGGCTTCTTTCCATACGGCGGCGGAACTCGTGAGAATTTCGGGCTTGACGCCGATTTTTTGCAGTAATCCCGTCACTTGAAATCCCGGCATCATCACGCCGATACTTCCCACGATACTTGTGGGTTCCGCGAATAATTGCTGCCCCGCCATGGAGATGTAGTATCCACCACTGGCATCCAGCGCTCCCATGCTGACAACAATTGATTTGCCATCCGAGCGAAGTTTTTGCAGCGCATGATAAATTTCATCCGCATCGGTTACGCCGCCACCGGGTGAATCCACGCGCAATACCACGGCCTTGATGGTGGTGTCGCGATCAATGGCCCGGAGTTGTTCGGTAACGGATTTTACCATCGATCCATCGACCAAACCGCTGATGCGCACCAGGGCAATTTGATCCGGGCTGCCGTGACGGACAATTTTCATTTCCAGGCGGTCCGATGGCATCAATCCGGCTTTAAAGGACGCCGTTCCCGCGAGAGCCAGAAGCAAAAGCACATTGGCCGCGAGGGAAAACAGAAGCACCAGAATCAACAACGCTTTCAAGAATGGATGTGATTTCGGCGCAACACTCTGATAGACAACGGTCGGTGGCTGTGACTGACTCATGGTTATACTCCGGACCAGGCTGTTTAGCTCCCAAGCCCATTGGGAGCTGAGAACCGGGATGTTGCACCCGGCCTACGGAACCGGCTTCATACCAGGTTCATCTTCTTTATATTGTGCAGACTTTCGGCAATGACGTCGAGTGGCGATGCACCATAACACTCATCCTGCTCAACGATCAGCCAGCGAATATCAGCTGCCTTTGCGGCCGCCACAATCGCCGGCCAATCCAGAATACCCGCTCCAATCGGCGCAAAGCGCTTCTCCGGGCCCGCCGCCATATCTTTTATATGCAGCAGCGAAATGCGGCCCGCGTAGCGCCTGATATATTCCACGGGATTAACTCCGGCATACTGCAACCAGAACGTGTCAGGCTCCCATTGCAGGTTGCGTCCGTCCGCAGCGCCCAGCAGAATATCCAGAGCCGCCACACCGTCATATTGTTTCATCTCAAAATCATGGCTGTGGTAACCCAGAATCATGCCGCGCTGACGGGCCTGCTCCCCGGCATCGGATAACATGCCGCCAATTGTCAGCCAGTCATGCGCCGATCCGCGACGATCTTCCGGCACCCAGGGAACCACGATGTGGTCGATCCCCACTTCGCTGTAATAATCCAGTACGTCATCAAGCTCTGATTCAATCTGCTCCAGGCTCACATGAACGGCCACCACACACAGGCTCATGGTCTCAAGGCGACTCTGCAGGTCCTCCGCGCGCATGGAGCCGCGCACATCGGTGATCTCCACACCGGCATATCCCAGAGCGGAAATCTTCCGCAGCGTGCCCCAGAAGTCACTTTTCATCTGATCGCGCAATGTGTAGGTTTGAACAGCCAATCGCATGGAACGCTCCTTAAGCGGCTTCAACAGATCAGCATCATATCCGAATTTCACAAAAAATCTGCAATGAACCGGATACGCTTTCAGGCTGCCCGATGGAAATAAAAATATCGGATTAAATTGTTTCGCCCTTGACCGGGGTTCCAGCGTATAGTTACTATGCGAATTCCAGCAGCGTCTGCAACAGGTGCAAGCAGCGCTGAGGGTTTACGTACCTTGGCGGAAAATCGGAACTCCGCGGGTTTCTGTTCGTCTGATCAGGTGATTTCATGCTCAAACGCAATCGATCTGCTGTCGGGGCCTTTACGTTTAATTTCGGACTTCTGCCGGGCCTGCTTTCGCTGGCAGCGCTGATACTTTTAATTACCTCAGTGGCGAATAAAACGCACGCGGCCGCCTCACCGCAAACCGCGGCACTCGTCGCAGCCTCGCCGGCCGAAGTCTATGCTGAAAAAGTCAGCGGACTGGTACATTCGCAGAATCTTGCGGCATTGGCCGCCTTGGCACCCCCGCCGTCGGCAACCACGGACGCCGCCATGATCAACCGCTGGCGGCAGGAATATGTGACAACCATGTTGAAACAGCGGGCGGAAAATCAGAAGCTTTACACCAAGTGGCTGACCACCGGACAAAAAGATTTCAAGGCCAATAAGCTTATTCCCGCTTTTGAGTACATGCTGACCGCCTATGGCTTTTCACAACAGAAAGCCGCGTTTAAGAAACAGCCGTGGGTGCAATCGCTTACCGCAAAAATTGCCGCCAAAGCCGCACAGTATGACAAACAACATCGCTGGCTGGAATCGCTGCAACTGTATAACCAGCTCAATACCATGTACCGGATTTCACGAAAATACCATCGTGATTTGCATCGTGTCATACGCCGCACGATGTTGCTGGCCACATATACACCCAAAGAATTTTTCGCCATGCAGGAAAAAATGGCCAAAGATCATGCCTTCAAAAAGCCATCCACCGCCCCCAAAGGAAAAATAAAGCAGGAACAGCAGAATCAGGCACCGGTTTATTCCCGCTGGCAGCACACCGTGGAAGGTATTCATCAGGACATGCTCGTTGAGGCGCTGGAACTTACCGAACACAACTGGGTATTGCCGATTACATACAACACGCTGCTCACCGGTGGATTAAAACTCGTGCGGCTCATGACCCGCACACCGATGCTGGCTGATACATTCCCCGGCTTGAAAGACGCCGGCAAGCGAGATCAATTTGATGCCAAAATTGATACGCTGCTGAAGCGCACCGCATCACCGCGATTGATTGATACCCTGGGTATGATCCGCATGTGGAGCGAACTCGTTACCGCCAATCAGAACACCGTCAAATTGCCGTTACCCGTACTGATCAAGGAATTCACCGAAGGGTGCATGGAAAAAACCGACAAGTTCACCATGCCGTTCTGGCCCAGTCAGGTACAGAGCTTTAACAAGGAGATGGAAGGACAATTCGGCGGGGTTGGCATCCAGATACGCATGGACAACGGCCTGCTGCAGGTCATTTCTCCGCTCAGCGGAACGCCGGCATATAAAGCCGGAATTCAAGCCGGGGATGTGATTGTCACGGTCGATGGCCAGAACATGATGGGCCTTGGCATTAATACGGTGGTACGCAAGATCATGGGCAAACCGGGCACCAAGGTGGTGCTTGGTATCCGCCGGGGAACCGATCCCAAACTGCTTATTTTTCATCTTAAGCGAGCCATCATACATGTTCGATCCATTAAAGGTTTCGCCCGCAATCCGGAAAATGGAAAATGGCGGTTTATGATTGATCCGAAAGAAGGAATTGCGTACGTGCGCGTAACGCAATTCCAGGCGGATACCGCCGTGCAACTGAAAAAAGTTATCAAGCGATTACTCAAGCAGCACATGCACGGCTTAATCATTGATCTGCGGTATAACCCCGGCGGTTATCTGGATACGGCCGTGCGCATGTGCAATATGTTTATCAGTCAGGGCACCATTCTTTCCACACGTGGCCGCACGGCCGCACCGGAGGCCTGGTCGGCGCAAGGTTCGCCGCTTCTGCCACCGGATATGCCGGTGATACTGGTGGTGAATCAGGAAAGTGCCAGCGCGTCGGAGATTTTCAGCGGAGCCATGCGCGATCATCACCGGGCATTGATTGTTGGACACCGCACGTATGGAAAAGGGTGCGTGCAGAATGTCATCCCCATCGGGGAACACGACACCGCCGAATTCAAACTCACCGAGCAATATTACTATCTGCCGGACGGCGAGTGCATTCAACGCCAGCCTTACGCCCGCGTGTGGGGTGTTAAACCCAACGTGGCGGTCTGGTTTTCGCCGATGCAGTTGCAGCAGTTACAGGCCACTTGGTTAAATGATGATCTGATTTCAAGTCCCGGAAAAGCCACCACCCGGCCAAGTCCGTTTGCCTTTAAAGTTCCCGCGCAAAAGGTTTTTGATACCCAATTGGATACCGCGGAATTGCTGATGAAACTGCAACTCTTGAAATATTATCATTAAAGCGTTAAATGCACTGGGTGAATGCCGGAGAATCAGGAACATGACTAAGCGACGGATCATCGGGAATGTTGTAAGCTCGGCCCTGGCCCTGCTGACGGCTGTCGCCACGCTCTATCTAAGCATCCATTACCTGGCCAAACCCAACGGATGGATCGACTGGATGGTGCAACTATCCGGAGCCGCCACCACCGCCATTATCATCTTCTTCCTGACCTGGGGCCATTTTCAAAAGCCACCAACCGTTCCCACCACCGAAGCAAAACACACAACCGCGCAAAAGCAATGAGCACAATGCCGGCCGGCACCGATGGCCAGTGGACCGGCGAATCGATCAGTAAATGTGATCCGCGCTATGCAATGACGTAGCGGTGCCGCCCGGCGGCCCGTGATTTCATATCCCGGGGCACCGGAAACGCGGCACCGCATTCGATACCGTGCGTCATTTCCATGGACAATTAACCGCCCGGGTATGGCCGCACAAAATCCCAATGTTGCGCCGCCATGCCGGTTTTAATGGGATTATTATTCACGTATGCAATCGACCGCCGGATTTCAACATCGTCATGGAGAAACACCGGCCATGATTTGGCCGCCCAGATGGTCTGGTCAGGGCGCAGATTCTCGCGGGCCAATTGCTTGCTGGCCCGGCTTTTCAAATGGGTGACGACATCCTCCGCCGATTTTGTGTGCCGCATGGTCACAATATGCACATGGTTGGGCATGATGGCGCAGGCTGGCATGATAAGTTCCGATTCGTCACATGCGACGGCAAACCCCCGGCCAACGGCCTGAATCTGCTCCGCACTGAACACCATGGGTGGATATTGAAGCGCCGCCACGCCGCGCTGGCGATCCCCGCGATCATGCGGTCTGCCGGCCACGGACCGCCGCTGGCCGCAGAACGTGGCCGGCCCGGCGACGGCAAAAATATTTTCCGCCCGCACATAGCGCGACCATGACCCGCGCGGATCATTTGGCAACCAGAAGCCGTAGGCACAAAACACCGTGTGATACGCAATGATGGGTTTATTGATGGTCATCGCTTATTTCCATATCCATCGGCATGTAATTGGATCCCCGTTGATGATCACACCAGGTCTTTCACGCATGGCCGCAAATCCACGGCGAGGAAGCCTCGCACGCTACGCCCGCAGTATAACGCACGCAATATACGCCGTGGGCGTTTGACCGTTCCGCACGCGCAGCGCCAGCGCTTGGCCATAACGCCGGGATTTATACCAATGTGCGGCAACCGGGTGTGTTACCGGGCGGCGGGTTCCGCCACGCCGCAACTCAGCCGCAGCCGCGAGCACCGCGTAACCGCAGCCACGGGTGGAAACCCGTGGCCGTCACCGGTTTCCAATGTGACCGCAGCCCGAAATCCCGTAAAGAACGGAGGGACCAGCACCACGCCGCGAACCACCACACACCGCCCCAGCCGCAGCCACGGGTGGAAACCCGTGGCCGCCACCGGTTTCAGTTCAGCCGCAACTCATGAGCCGCGGAAATCTGGAGAGCACCACCTACACCGTGTACGACATCATGCTTCAATGGGGCCGCGGCTCATGAGCCGCGGAAATTGCGACATTCAGTGATTACATTTTATCGCTTAATCGCTTCAATGGGGCCGCGGCTCATGAGCCGCGGAAATAATACCTCTTTAATGGGGTCAGGCTCTGGTGCTCAGGCTTCAATGGGGCCGCGGCTCATGAGCCGCGGAAATGATCATTGATATTCCGTTTGCGTTGCCGGACATTTAGCTTCAATGGGGCCGCGGCTCATGAGCCGCGGAAATTCATTTTGCCTCAGGGACTAGAGCCGGTAAACGTAAGCTTCAATGGGGCCGCGGCTCATGAGCCGCGGAAATTTATTTCGCTCCCAGAAACTATGGACACGAGTCCATTGCTTCAATGGGGCCGCGGCTCATGAGCCGCGGAAATTCACATGCGTGAAAAAGAGAAGGTCCGCCTTCAACGCTTCAATGGGGCCGCGGCTCATGAGCCGCGGAAATCCTGCGATTGATCTTGCTTGATCTTGTTATCCAGGGGCTTCAATGGGGCCGCGGCTCATGAGCCGCGGAAATGTCGCCCGAACGCTTCGGTCTCGCCGATCAGCCTCGCTTCAATGGGGCCGCGGCTCATGAGCCGCGGAAATATCCAGAATGGCA
>JAJZJL010000150.1 GCA_021810145.1 Planctomycetota bacterium
CGATCTTTTCATCCCCGGTGTAGTTGCGACGTGGTGGGTTGCTGGACATATACGGACTCCTGTAAACGGCACCATCTTATCCCTTAAGCCAAAACCCCGTTACTCCATTTCCGACTGAAGCAATACAAAATGATCTGGAAACCATGCGCCGCGCGGTGCCGCTGCTGCGTAGTGATTTTCAATGGCCGGGCATGCCCGATGTGGTCAATGGCAATCAGTGTCAGACCTACGGCCTTTCTTCATGGTTGCCATTTCAAGGTACCGGCGTTTACTACTATGATTCTTACGCATATCGCAGTTTCTATCTGCCTTGTTTCGGCATGGGGAAACTCACGCCGGCCAATACCCCGGCACAAAGAAAAGCCTACCGTGAATCGAAAACAATCGGCCCGTTGATGCTGTTCGGAGATTACTATCCGCTTACAGCTTACAGTCTGGATGACAGGCATTGGATAGCCTGGCAGTTTCACCGCCAGCAGCAGGGCGACGGTTGTATACAGGCCTTTCGCCGCGGTAAATGTGTGCATCGAAAAATGATTTTTCGCCTGCATGGTTTGAATCCGCTGGCGCGCTATGCGGTGCACAACTTTGACATGCGTGGTTCGGTGATCCTGTCCGGTTCCCATCTGATGCAACGCGGTTTGGCTGTAAGTATTGTCAATAAGCCCGGTGCCGCCATTATTGGCTATCGCCGTGTATAACCTGCACACATGTTGCATGCGGCACCACACGGATGCAATGGCGGAAGTTGCAGGCGGTTTAGCGCCAAGGCGCATTATCGCTTATTGACGGCGGCGCATCCGCCGCCGCGGCACCCCAGTTCCTGTCGGCGGTGCGCGCCAGTGTGAAGGATAAAACACCTCCACGGGTTATGTCGGCCACGTTGATCCAGTTTCTTTTCTGATCATGACCATTGAATTGGACTTTTTGGATAAACGGAGTCAACGCTGGATGCACCGTGGTTTTGATCATAAAATTCCGGCCGGTGTAGGGGGCTTTGAGGTGGATATCAATCCGCGGAAACATGGGGCTGCAGAGCTCATATGCCCTGCTGGCCGGATCCACCGCATACAGCCCCATCATGGTCATCACGGCCCAGGATGACATTTCACCGCAGTCATCGTTGCCGGGAATTCCATTGACGGATAATCGGTAATATTGCTTCAGCACGCGCCGGACGATGGCCTGTGTTTTCCATGGCTTGCCGGAAAAGTTAAATTCAAATGGCGCCTGCAGGTCGTACTCATTGCAGGGGTTGTAATAATCGGGCAGCAATACTGGCGATTTATTGTCAAAGAAGCCGGCGAGCCGGTGGTTGAAGCGTGCTTTTCCCACCGCCTGAACCAGCCACGCCACATCGCAGGGAGCCAGCCACTGGTACTGTGCGGCCGAGCCTTCGATAAAACCGTGGGATTGGCTCAAAGCAAAGGGCTTTCGCCACCGGCCATTGGCCAGCCGTGGACGAAAGTGATGATCCACCGGGTCGAAAACATTGCGGTAATACAGCGCACGTTTGTACAGGATCTCCGCGTCCCGTGATTTTCCCAGGGCCTTTGCCAGATCATACAGCGACGCATAGGCCACGCAATCTTCCTGAATCTGGGACACCGATCCGTAGCCTTCCAGATTATCGGGATCATAGTGCAGCTTGTTGATCCAGCGAATATTGCTTTCCCCCGCATAAGGATGTCCGGCGGGCGGGGCCTTGGTCGCGTCGGTGAACATTGCCCGCCACGCGGCGTGGATATCAAACCCATGCAGCCCGTCCAGATAGGCCGTACATAACACAGTCGTCAGCGGGCTGCCGCACATGACATTGGTGTAATGATTGATTTGCGGCCAGCGACCGATCCAGCCACCCTGCCGGCACATAAGCACAATGGATCGGCACATGTCCTGCATGCGTTGGGGAGCAATGATCGCCAGGAGCGGCATTTCGCTGCGGTAGACATCCCACCCCGAAAAATTACAGTAAACATGATGGGGCGGCGAAACGCGGTGAATCTTGCCGTCAAATCCGAGGTATCGGCCGTCGGCATCGCTGAACATGCTGGGCATTAACATGCAGTGGTATAAGGCGGTATAGAAAATTTTCCGATTGGTGCTTGTCCCGCCGGTAATCCGTATGACGCTTAAGTCATGGTTCCATATTCCTAACGCCTTGCGGCGGATGGTCTGAAAAGTTCTGCCGGTCGTCTCCTGTTTTAAATTATTTTTCGCACCGGCAAGATCAACATATGAAATGCCGATACGTGCCGTAATGGTCCGTGGTTGTGGCTCGGCCGGCCAACTGACGTAGGCACCCACCCATTGATCGTGCTGGGTCTGTGTGACCGCGTGTGAACCGCGGATCGGTGTTCCCTTTCCGTTCCGGCCATTCCATGTGCCCCAGGCACCGGCGCTCTGGCTGAACCGCATGACAAAATAGACTTTGTAGGTTTGTTGATTGCCGCAGAAACAGTGGTTCACCACATATCCGCTGATTTCATGACGGTTGACAATCTGCAGACCTGATGCGGCCGTGTCATTTAACGTATGACTGATGGGGATGAGAATATTAGCCTGCTTTCCGGCGGGAAAGGTGAATTGTGCCAGACCGCAATGATCGGTAGCCGTAAGTTGGGCGTCAATGTGCCACCTTTTCAGCCACACGCTGTAATACCCCGGACTGGCCGATTCTCTGGAATGAAGGTAGCCGGATTTGAAATTGTTGATTTGGGTGTGAATGGTTCCGGTTGTGGCGGTGAAAAAAACGTCGCCTTCATTCGGACAACCTGCTCCGCTCATGTGCGTCATGCTGAAGCCCTGGATGAATCTTTGATAATAATGATACCCCAGCCCTCTGACCGACCAGACGCCGATGTTGCGACCCTTGAGATGGATAAACTTTTCATAATACTGATAGTGGCCGATGCCCGGATAATCAGTGTCGGGGCTTAGTTGCACCATGCCGAACGGCATCGATGCGCCGGGAAATAAATTGATCGTTCCGCCGGGACTTACACCGGTGCCAACAAATGGATCGACCATCGCAGCCGGAGATTGTGCCTCGCGTGCGGCGGTCGCGGGCCGTATCTGAGTTGCGGCGGCACCGGCCGGCTGTGCTGCATGTGCCCCTGGCTCCGCTGCATGTGCCCCTGGTGCCGCTGCACATGCAATGATAACCAGGCCGACAATCATCCAGAGTTTTGCGAATATCGCTGATGCCATCGACCGCTCAGATTTTCTGGTTTTGCCAACACCTGCGGATGCCGCCAAAAATAAATGCGTGCGGTAACCAGACTGGATCGCAGAATTGCGTTGGTGGTTGAACTGCCGCGTTCGGCGCTTCTTTAATATGCGATATTGCGGCCAAGCCATTGCATCCGTCCAGTTAATGCGGTTGTTGAACACCATAAACACGCAAAGCAATGATACCCATGGCCGGTTTTGGCCCGGCCATTCCCAGCACCCGTACAAATTGCGCCATCGTCGGTGCAACGGCATGCAATCGCAATGGTGTCACCGCTTCATTATCCACAACTTTGACAATTTTTCGCCATGTGCTGTTATTCATGGAAACCTCGATATCGTAGGCGCTTGGAAAATCTGATGCAAAGCGCACCTCCACCAGGTCGATGGTCCGCTTGGTTCCCAAGTCCACGGCCAGCCAATGAGGGTAATTTCCTGCGCCGGACAACCACATGCTCTTGCCGTGACCGGAGACCGCATGCCGTGGCAGGTGGCTGCGGGCGCTTGAATCGGCGAAAGCGGAACGCCCCTGCGCCAGGTCCTTGTAATGCGGAAGATGCTGCACTGATCGCGGCGATTGGGAAGGTGGGGGGTGGTGGCTTCCCCATTGGCGGTTTGGCCGGCGGCCAAGTTGCAGCTCCAGCATTCCGCCCATGGTCAAGGTGGTGTGCGGAAACCAGCAGTTTTCGAGGCGCTGGCCATTGAGTTGCGCTGAGCGGATATACAGATCGGCGGAGGACCGGCGTTTTGTCTGAATGGAAAAAGTGGAGCCGGGGTAAAAGGCCCGGTCAAGGTGAATGGTAACACGGTCAAATATTGGTGTGGTAATTTCGTATGTTGGCGGGTTGCCCACTACGCCGCGTGCGCTGTACAGGCCCATGGCCATCAGTGCGCTCAAAGACCCCATCTGCCCTTCGTCTTCATCATTCCAGCAATACGCCGCAGGCGAGGTGCCGATACTGCCATACGCCCTGGCGTGCACCTGTTGCACCCATTTCTGTGTCAGCCATGGCCGGCCTGCGTAGTTAAAAAGGTGCGCAACCTGAAAGTCCGGTTCATTTGAATAGGACACCAGGCGCCGGCTTACGTACTGGTCCTCAAAATTCACCAGCTTGCCCATGCGCAAATGCCAGTCGAGCTTGTCGCAGTATCGGTCATTACCGCCCATGACGTTGCACAATCCCTGAACATCGTGCGCGGGGAACCAGGTATACTGCGCACCATTGGCTTCGCAGAAAGTTTTGTTGCCACTGAGCAGATAGTCGTAAGGTGCCACCCATGACCCATCCGCATTTTTGGGGCGGGCATAACCCAGCCGCCGGTCAAACACATTTTGCCAGTTCTGCGACCGATGGAAGAAGGTCTTGCTCTCGGCGGTCCATCCCAGTTTTGCCGCGCTTTGCGCAATACACCAGTCCGTATATGAATTTTCGAGTGTTTTGCTGGTACAGGCAAAAGCATCCGCTTGATACGATATGTAACCCAGACGCATATAGACCGGCCATTGATCCAGAATGCCGGCCCAACCGCATTCCGGCAGCGGGTAGTCCGGCCATGGCCGGGTGCACACGTCCACCATTGCCGCCAAAGCCTGCTGGTGGTCAAACGGCAAATCCAGGGCAATACCCGCTGCCAGCAGAGGTACTGCCTGCTCGCCGGTCATCGTCCAGTTGCGCCTGCCCGCGAGAATGCAGCGGGGCAGACGGTGCCGCCAGTCATTTTCATACCAGAGCAAATCAGCCTTGATGTAACTCAGCAGCACATCAGGCCAGAGCATTCCCCATAGAATATTCAGGTTCATCTGGGTCCACCAGAATGAATCGGTGTTGTAGACATGGAAATCAGGCGTGCTGCCGGCGGGGAAAACCCGAATTTCCGATAGGCCACGCAATTTTCTTTCCCCCGCCGGCGCTCGCAATTGCAGTTTTACCCATTTCACCTTGCGCGCAGTAAAGATGACTTCTTTTGTTGAGCCATTGCAGTCCATGTGCCCCGCATCCACCTCGCTGCCGTCGCTGAATAATAGCGTACAGCCGGGACCCGCTGAAATGCCTGTGGTGAGATATTGCTCCAGCGATTGCATCGGTTTATCAATGGGGCCGAATAAATCAAGGCGATTGATATATTGCGGCTCGGGCCAGGTCAGTTGAATCCACGGTGCCTCATCAGACGGCGCAGCCAGCCACTGTCCCCGATTCAAGACTCCGGCGATTCCATCGACAGCATGGCGGGCCGTGGATGATTCCGAAGAACATGTCACCACCGCCATGGGCGCGACATTTTTCGCCGGCGGAAGATTGCGAATAACCGGCGAGAGCGTGGCATAATCCGGATATTGGCCGTTAACGTCATCGATCTTGCCGCGGCCAAGTAATGAATGGAACAGATCGGTGTAAAATTTCTCACGCGCTGCGGCAGTACCGCCTTTGACTTCAATTTTACCCAGCCGCTTATTCCATGCATCGCGTGTTTCCCGCCGGACCGTCTCAAAATCCCATCCACTGATTTCATGGTCCATGTTCTGCCGGGCGTTTTCGATGCTGCAGTACGAGATGGCAAGTTTCATCTGGACGGGTTGGCCGGCAATAACCGGCAGTGTCACGATGCCGCCGGCATCCGGGCCGGAAATGTCCTTTGTTTCTCCAAGCCGATGTTTCGCCGACCAGCCGCTGAATTGTTTGAGCGGTGTGTCGAAGCGGGCCACGAAAAATACTTTGCAGTCAATGACCGGGCGAATGTCCAGATTCTTGATTCGATTCAATACGCGAACTTCGCCTTCGATTTCATCATTGCCGGTCTTGCGTATCCACCCGCCGGCCAGGGAGGCCTCATCGGGGCACATGGCGTCTTTTAATCCAAAGAAAATATTGCAATCACCGGTTTTGTCCGCGGTGAATCGGAACATGCTGACCCGTTCCGAGGCGGTGATTTCCGTGTCGATGCCGTAGCGATCCAGATGCACTTTGTGGTATCCCACCTCCGCGATTTCCTTTTGGTGCTTAAAGGATGACTTCCATCCCGGCCACCCCAAGGTGGGGTTCACATTTCCCGTCGTGGGCATAAACGTCGGTCCAACAACATGAAAAAAATGCAGAACGCTGAAGCGGCGAATTTCGGTGCTTGAATATGCATAGCCATTGGTGGAGGTGTCCGGGCAGGGATTCACCATGCCCTCGGGGCGTGTCGCGGCACCAAAAAAAGACAACCTGGCGAAACTGGAGCCGATCAGCGGGTTGACCAACCGGCAGAAATCGGTTTCCGCGCGGCCATCTTGTGTTACGACAACGGGATTCTCGGCCGATGCACCATGACCTGCCGCGGCGGTGCCGCCAACCGATACTGCGCCCAGCGCTGCTGATGAGATCAGAAAGCGCCTGCGTGAAATCCGCTGATATGTCAGCTCCGCCATAGACACCTTATATTAGCATCGGTTCCAACATACAAGTACACGAAGGGGGGCGTTGAGAAGCTGGCCGGTTAGTCTTGCCTCCGCCTTTGCGTTGCCCGTTACGTTGACGGCGTTCCACTGCGACTTCAGGACTCCAGCGTGCTCAGGGGCCTGCGCAGACCGCGTATTCAATTTCAGTGTATTACCGTCGCACGTGGCATAAATTGCATTAACAGGGGCATGCGTATTGTTATCGACGTTTAACCAGTCATCTAATACGTCATTGCTCATGCCGCGAGATGCTTGCATCGCCAAATCCAATGTTCCGCCTCACATGATACAGCGGGGAAATAACCGTCAAGATGTGTTTTTTTGTGGATGATGGCCGCACTGCCTGCCTTGACCTGTCGGTCCGGTACGCCGGTGCCGTAAAAAAGCCAACCCGGAATGATTCCATAGCGGAAATTCGGCCATCCCCACGATTTTAACAGGTGGCAACCCCTGTTAATTACATTCCGAACATCCGCGCAAGGTTCCATCCCGGCGGATACCTGAGCTCAAAGAGTTGATCTCACTGATGTCAAGTTTTAAAGCAACAAAACTTGACATTATGCCATGCCCAACCGATACTTAATGTCATGACTTCATCGCCGCATTCATCGCCTGCGAAACGCTATGTAACCAGCCTGATACGCCATCGCATTGAACGTGGTGGCGAGCGGCTGTGGCGATTTGAAGACTTCAGTGATTTACCCTTCACTGCCGTCGCACAGGCCCTCTCGCGGATGACACGAAGCGGCCAAATTGAGCGCCTCAGTAAGGGCACCTATTACCGCTCACGACACACCAGATTGGGCAAAAGCCGCCCTAACCCAGTCGCGATTCGGCAACTCGCCTCCCGACGCATGAGCATCTTTGCTTCCGGCGTTGCGGCGGCCAATCTCTTGGGATTCACTACACAGAACCCGCCGCGGGGGGAGCTTGCCACAAGCGGGCTGAGTCTGCCGCGTAAACTGGTAGGGGCGGACATCATCATTCACACTCGCCGCCCCGAAGCCTGGTCGAACCTCAGCCCAACCGATGCGGCACTATTGGATTTTCTTCGCCGCGGCGGCCGCACCAGTGAATTGTCACCGGACGCCACGATCCGCCGGGTTGTAAAACTGCTGTCGGAGCCAGGCCGTTTTGAACGCTTGCTCAAGGTTGCGGGTACCGAGCCGCCACGCGTCCGTGCCATCCTGGGGGCTTTGGGTGAACTACTGAAGGGCAGGGATCGTCAAATCAGCCGTCTCCGAGCCTCGCTGAATCCGCTTTCGCGGTTTGATTTTGGGATTTTGGCTGGCCTGCCCAACGCCACGTCATGGCAAGCGAAGGAGCGCCGACGACGTGAAACTCTTTGAGCATCCGGATTTCGAACAAGCTGTACTGGGTGCCCACGAGCACTTTCGCAGCCGCGGCCTGCGCCCGCCTATTATCGAAAAAGATTACTTCGTGACCGAGGCACTGCGCGTTCTTGCCAACGCGGCGGGCAACACAATCATCTTCAAGGGTGGCACCAGTCTTTCCAAAGGTTGGAATCTTATCCAGCGGTTTTCGGAAGACATCGACATTTTCCTCGATCCCCAGGCTTTCACCCCGGCGCTGGGCAAAAATGCCATCAATCGGGAAGTCAAAAAACTCCGGGACGCAATCGGCAAGCACCCGGCATTGACGGTGATACCAGCCGAGAGCCAGACCATCGGCGGCTTTGGGCGCAACGACCGGTTCTCGTATCCACAACGTTTTG
Source organism: Planctomycetota bacterium (assembly GCA_021810145.1). GTDB lineage: Bacteria > Planctomycetota > Phycisphaerae > WQYP01 > WQYP01 > JAMDCX01. The sequence continues at coordinate 8,406 of JAJZJL010000150.1, forward strand.
GGGCACTGGTGAAATCGTCAACCGCGTACTTCTGGAGGCTGGCACTGCCAGCGGGCGTGAGCCTGCGACAGTTGTGTTATTACGCTCATTCGTAAGCCAATTTCTCGTGGAAACAGGGAAATCACTCGGTGCTGACGATGAAGCACCGTTCTCCATGCGGCTGCTGCATTTTCGGAGAACATTTGTCGAAAAGATGTTTGCAATACACAGCAAGGTTGAATTGTTCAAGCGCGACCAGCTCCCCATTGGAGGATATGCTCGCCATTATTACGATCTATTTCAGCTTTCGAGCCAGGTGGAAGTTTTGGCCATGCTCAAGTCTGACGAATACGCCAGGATCAGTCGAACTCATTTCCCCAGGAGTTATTTTTACCCTCAGGCCATGAGCTTTGCCAAAAGCGATGCGTTGTTTCCGCCACCGGCACTTGCCCGGCAGATCGCCGAAGAATACCAATCGCAGTGTCGCACCTTGTGCTACGGCCCATTCCCAACCTGGCAGCAAGTCCAGGACCGTTTTAAGGCAATCCAGAATTTGCTGTAGACTGGCCGGTTGGCCGAATTTTTACCGAAGCCAATGAAGGGCCATGCCGGGAAGCGCTGCGCGTTCAGGTCCTTCTAGATTCCAGATTCCAGGTTCTGAATCCTGATCCACAGATTACCCAGATCGCGCAGATTTCTGAACCATCCCGAGCGCAGTTCAGTGGCTATGGCCACCGGTATAAACCTCGGACGCGAAGGGGGGCGTTGAGAAGCTGGGAGTCAGGAGTTGGGAGTTAGAGTAATGCGGAAGCGCGGCGCGTTCAGGTCCTTCTAGATTCCAGATTCCAGGTTCTGAATCCTGATCCACAGATTGCGCAGATGACGCAGATTTCTGTCCCATCCCGATCACAGTTGGGCCGCTATGGCCACCGGTATAAACTTCGGATGCGAAGGGGGGCGTTGAGAAGCTGGGATTCAGGAGTTGGGAGTTAGAATAATGCGGAAGCGCGGCGCGTTCAGGTCCTTCTAGATTCCAGATTCCAGGTTCTGAATCCTGATCCACAGATTGCGCAGATGACGCAGATTTTTGCCCCATCCCGATCACAGTTGGGCCGCTATGGCCACCGGTATAAACCTCGGACGCGAAGCAACGCGGGGATGCAGCGTGGAAGCCGTGCAGGCCGGAATGTAAAAACCGCTCGCGGGATTCAGGGGTTGAAATTGCCTCGGCAGCGGCCACCATTGCTTACGCATCGTTCCTTATTTTCTGATCATTGATCCATGATCATTGGTCTCTGTAAAAGTCGCCGCGACCATTGGCTAACTTATTATCTGGATTTCAGTCTTTTCACACGACGCGGCCGGACCTTCAGGGCCGCTTGCTCCGCGAGCAGTTCACGGTCTTTGCGCTGCCAGTAATCGAGCTTTTCGGCTGGCGTCAAATTCTTCGTTTGCCGGTAAATCCGTAATGCTCCGCGCCGCTTCATGTCAACGCAGTCAAACTTTTTTTTCGCTT
>JAJZJL010000151.1 GCA_021810145.1 Planctomycetota bacterium
ACACCACATGATTCCACCCCGGAGAAACATCCGCAAACGACCAGTACGGATTGCCGCCATTGACCGCCAGCCGCACATCATACCGCCCGAAAAAATGCGCCGCCGCGGATTTGGGAACATACACCCACAATGATATTTCACGGTAATGCTTGAGGTTTACCGGTTTGGCCAACTGGATCACAAGGCCCGGTCGAATGCCGCCGAGGGGATTTTTATTTTTCGCCTCATTGGCAATGATTTCCAGGCTCCCGGTGCCTGAATGAATGTATTTGGGTTGGGTGTTAAGCTCCATGCTTACGCCCGAGCCGTACAGGTGCAGGCGCTTCAGGGAATCCGAAGAGTTAAAACCCGCCAGAACTTTCCGCGTGGTAAGCGTAGAAGCGGAAGCAGCGTGCGGGGCCAATGCCCCAAGGGCTGCAAGGGTGAAAACCGCCATCGCGCGTTGAATCAATCGCATGGAAGACTCCTTATAGAAAATCCTGCTGCGCCTGTCGCAGTCCATTATCTTGCTTCTCTTCTTCCACGGGCGTCGGTAGCCAACTCGCTGCCGCTGAAAACGGCTTGTCCCTACATTGTTGAAATTGCGGCGAAACCGCAAAAGGTGTTGTCTCGCAACACGCGGGAACCGCACCGTTGACATTGAGATTGTCGATCACCTCAAACAATGCCGACTAATTTTTCCTTATACGCCGCAAACCTTATGGCAGGTTCAGCTAAAATTTCAAGAATATTCCGCTGCTGACCAGCGCCGCCGCGGGCCGCCAAAATTCGGGCAGCGCAACTCGATGAATTTGAATATAGGGCGGTTCATCAGGAATTGCAATAACCTGCCGCGCTTGCAAATTAAATGGTAATTAATTGGTTTCATGGTCGGATTTTCTGCCGTCTGCGAATATAAATAGTACCAGTGGTGATAGGCGTTGTCGGCATCCAAAGCTGGTTCGCTCCACCAGGCAGCGTTAACAATATATCACCAGAACGTTAGCGCCAGTGATCGCGTGCGAAGCCGGCCATGTCCCATCGCCGGCCGGTGCAGCGCGGGCAGCGGTTCAATCAACCATTACCCGGCTGCTTGGCGCGTCCTGCGGATGGAATTGTCGCCCATGTTTTTCATCCATCATCTTGCTCTTGCCGGTGGATAGGGATACTGTGACGCCCATGTCGTATGGTCGAATTTGCAACTTGAATGTCATCAGGCAGATGTTTTTCGGCGTTCTGCTGCTGGCCTGGCTGGTTCGGCCGGTAATGGGTGCTGCCGCTGCCCCGGGCCAGGCGGCTGTAACAATCTATGGCAGCGCCGAGCCGCATGTGAATTCATGGGCGACGTTGCGGCTGACGCTTCCATCGATCGCCTCTGTGGCGGGAAGTACATTCACCGTTGACATGCAGGATCTTCGCGGCGGGCCGATTATTCGCCGGCGTCTGGCGGTGTTTCGCAGACACCTGCTTATGCCCATGCCCTGTGTTATTGCAGCCGGTGGCTTTGGTGGTCATTGGCCGGTAATTATCACGGTGCGTCATGCCGGGCATATCTTGCGGGTATTGCGCCTGAATATTGATATGCCCCCGGCCAATATGGTTCACAGCGCATGGATCGCCGTGCGTCGGTCTATGCAATCAACGCTCACCGCCTTAAGCGCCGCAACGGGCCGGCCATTAATGCCCATGGTCTTCACCATGCACCAATTGGCGGCCTCTCCGGTGCTGAATTTTGCATCGTGCCGATGGTTATTACTGGATCGGGCAACGGCTCATGCGCTTTCGCGCCGACGGGCGCTGGCGCTGATGAGCCTTGGGGTGCGCCTGCTTAGCATCGGTGCCAGGCCGCCGGGAATCCTGCCGGCTTCGGCATGGCGGAGCGCAAGAAAATCTTCCACCGGCGAATCGATATGGACCACGCCGAAATTTGACGGATTTTCACATGGACCAAGCGTTGTCGTGCCACAACTCGGCAGGCTGCGTCTACCCCGATTATTTGCGCCAAGCTCATGGAATCTGGCCGCATGGGCTATCGGGCCGGTCACCATGCTCATGCTGATTCTGCTGTATTGGGCGGTATCGCGGCGGCGAATTTTTATTCTTTGCGCCGCCATCGGTACCGTGCTGCTTGCGGCGAGCAGCGTGATCTGGCTGACCGCAAGTACCCCATTGGTCCGCACCGCCTGGCATTGGCAAACCTATGTCGGGCGCGCAGCGCTGCAGGTGCGCACGGCAATTGCCATCAATCGATCGCCGCACCCATCAGGCCTTGTTACCACCGATGCACACAACCTGGTGCTTCCACTGGCATGGTCTCAGCGGGCATGGTTTGCCTTTCATGGCGTGGTGGCTTTGCATCGCAACACCGCATCGCTGGCGTATCCGGTGGCTCATCATGTGCGCATATTGGCTTATCAGACGCAGGCCGCTGTCAGCCCCGCATGGCCGGGTTCCGGCACCGGCGCTTTGCGCTTGCAAGGCCGGCCGACAGAATCGGGCGCTGCATCCGGGCAGAGCGTATTATTTTCCGGGGGCGAGATTTTTTTGCCGCAGCAGCCGCATCAGGGGAGAGATTTTTACAATTGGCTGGGGAAAAAAAATTCCATGATCCAGTCAACCCTGCGCCTGTGGCTGCGGCTGCAGTTTAATCCACACCGCCGCTACAAGCTCTTGACCGGTCGGCACGGCGTTAAAATTTTGGCCCTGCCCCGGCGGCCCGCGTAAGCGGCATTACAGTCCGGCCAGCCGTACATCCTGTTGATCCAGACACTGCCGGACTTGATCGACCTGTTCACCGGCAAGTTGCTTGAGTGCCTCAAGATATTTTTTCCGGGTGTTCTGAACCACATCCGGCGGCAGGCAGGGACCGGGCGGGCGCTTATTCCAGTTTAATGTTTCCAGATAATTTCTCACATACTGCTTATCAAAACTGATCTGTTCCAGGCCGGGTTTGTAATCCACCAGCGGCCAGATGCGGGAACTGTCGGGCGTGATGACTTCATCGATAAGAATAGGCCGCCCGGTTTTGGGATCAATGCCGAATTCAAATTTGGTATCGGCCAGAATCAGACCATGCAGGCGCGCCGCTTCCGCCGCAATATTATACAATTTAATGGATGTATCGCGCAATTCGGTCATGACGCCGCGCCCGACTTTCTCGCACGCCTGATCAAAGGTGATGCTTTCATCATGGCCTGTTTCGGCCTTGGTGGTGGGAGTGAAAACGGGCGCGGGCAGTTGCTGCGAAAGCATCAGTCCCTGCGGCAGTTTGATGCCGCAGATGGTGCCGGTTTTCTGATATTCCTTCCAGCCGCCGCCGGCGATATAACCGCGTACCACACATTCAATGGGAATCACAGCCGTTTTACGCACCAGCACGGTTCGGCCCGCCAATTGTGCGCGAAACGGGCGCAGGGTGGCGGGAAATTCGGCGGGACGTGTGGCCAGAAGATGGTGCTGAATATGCGGTTGAAACAGTTTGAACCAGTAGTTGCTCAATGCGGTGAGAATAATGCCCTTTTCCGGTATGGGCGTTGGCAGAATAACATCAAACGCACTGATGCGATCAGTCGCCACGATCAGCAGTTGTGTGCCAAGATCATAAACATCGCGTACTTTGCCGCGCCGCAACGGTATGCCGGGGAGTTGTGTTTCGATAACGGTAGCCAAAATTCTCTTCTGCCTTTCTAAAACCCTGAACGATTGCTAGTTTAGAGATTCGCGGCCAGTACGCAATGGTGCCGGCAAATTCAGAGATGGAGTTATCGGCTGGTAAACCGTTTACTGAATGTTGCGATTGACGCTCATACCGCAAGTCGTGAATCCACAATTATAAATCTTCCATGCAACGATGTTGATCTTGTGGCGGGGGCGGGCCAATGGGGTATACTTTATCGTTGCAAAACCGTTGATCGCCGCTGGAGCGGTGGAAGACCGGGCGGGAGTTGAATGGGTCCCGGCAATGAATCGGGTGCGGAAAAGGGTTCATGAGCAAAATACTGCTGGCAGTTTCTGAGCAATGGACTCCCGACAGGCGGCTGGACGCTCTGGGGCAGTGGGCCAATCGTCTTGATGCGCCGATTATCGCCGTGCATGTGGTCGTGGGGCTTTCGGAAAACGCTAACGAGCAAAGTCCGGGAGAACGGGCGCTGAAAGATGTGGTGGCGCAATTAAAAAAGACCAATCCGCGCGTGGAATCGCTGCTGTTATTCGCCAACGATCTGGTGGATGGACTTTTTCAGGCCGCCACTGAGCATGAAGCAACCATGATTGTTCTGGGGCTTTCCCGGCAGGGAGTGCTGGAGCGGCTAATTGAAGGCAACATCCAGCGGGCCATTCTTAACAACAGCCGCCTGCCGATTCTGGCTCTTCCACCTGATTGGAACGGCATCATCTGACATTAAAAAACCAGGACATTTTATTTGAAGGTATTAAAAACATATGAATGCGCAAGCCGCCCCTGTATTTTCCAACGTTGATTCCCGAGCCAGCCGGAATTGGGCTTTGCTGGAGCCGGCCGGCGGGTTTGTTACCCGTCACAATGGGCCGTCGGATGATGAAGCGGCGGTCATGTTGCAAACGCTTGGGCTTTCGTCACTTGAGGATCTGGTGGACAAGGCCGTGCCCGCCGCCATTCGACTCACCCGCAACCTGGCCCTGCCCGCACCGCTTTCCGAACATGCGCTGCTGGAAAAATTGAATGTCATGGGAGCGAAAAATAAAAAATTCCGGTCGCTGATCGGCATGGGTTATTATGGCTGTATTACCGCTCCGGTCATTCAACGCAACATTCTGGAAAATCCGGGTTGGTATACGCAGTATACGCCTTACCAGGCGGAAATTGCCCAGGGCCGATTGGAGGCATTGGTCAATTTTCAGACCATGGTGGCGGATCTTACCGGCTTGCCGATCGCCAACGCGTCATTATTGGATGAAGCCACCGCCGCCGCGGAAGCCATGGCGATGTGCCATTCCATGGCGGAACCGGGCCGCCACAGTTTTTTTATCTCGGAAAATTGTCATCCGCAGACCATCGAAGTGGTGCACACCCGGGCCATGGGCCTGGGCATTACGCCAATCATCGGCGCGGCCTCCCAGATTGATTTTAAATCAGCAAACGTCTTCGGCATGCTGCTGCAGTATCCGGCCACCGATGGCCAGGTGCTGCCGCTTGATGAGATCACCGAGCATGCCCGGAGTGCGGGAATTAAAGTTGTGGTGGCGACCGATCTTCTGGCTCTGACGCTGTTGCGCCCGCCCGGAGAATGTGGAGCCGATATTGCCGTGGGTTCCAGCCAGCGGTTGGGAATGCCCATGGGCTTCGGTGGCCCTCATGCCGCATTTCTGGCGGCGCGGGAGCCGTTCACACGGAAAATGCCGGGACGAATTGTGGGTATTTCGCGCGATATCAACGGTGAACCGGCTTATCGCCTGGCGATTCAAACGCGCGAACAGCACATTCGCCGGGAAAAAGCCACCAGCAATATCTGCACGGCGCAGGTACTGCCGGCAATTATCGCCGCCGCCCATGCGGTTTATCACGGCCCGCAGGGCTTGACGGATATTGCCCTGCGCATTCATGCCTGGACACTGGTTTTGGCCGGCGGGCTGCAGCGGCTGGGCTACAAAATCATGCATGAGCATTATTTTGATACGCTGCGGATTGTTCCATCGCCGGGTGTTACCGCGCAACGGATTCTGCAGGATGCCGCAGCGCGCAAATTTAACTTCCGCGCCTTTGGAGACGGTACAATCGGTCTGTCACTCGATGAATTAACCGATCTGGAGGAAGTGCATTCGCTGCTGCATGTGTTTTCGCAGGGCCGGCCGTTGCCGTATCTGTTGAATCAGGTGGTGCAGGATATGCGCGTGCAATATCCCATGACCCTGGCCCGTACCAGCCGCTTTCTGACACATGACGTGTTTAACACCCACCACAGTGAAACCGAGATGCAGCGTTATTTGCGTATGCTTGAATCGCGGGATTTATCATTGACCACATCCATGATTCCGCTTGGATCATGCACCATGAAACTCAATGCCGCCGTTGAAATGATGCCCATCACCGCACCGCAGTGGGCGGATATACACCCGTTCTGCCCGCCGGACCAGGCGGCTGGTTATCAGATTCTCATGAGCCAGCTTGAACGATTTTTATGCGAAATAACGGGCTTTTCAGCCGTTTCCTTCCAGCCGAACGCCGGTTCCCAGGGGGAATACGCCGGCTTGATGACCATCCGGGCGTATCATAGCGCACAGGGGCAGGCGGGCCGAAATATCTGTCTGATTCCGGTTTCCGCGCATGGCACAAACCCCGCCAGTGCCACGGTCGCGGGGCTGCATGTCGTACCGGTGGCCTGCGATGAGCACGGCGATATTGATCTTGCCGATTTACGCCGCCTTGCCGCGGAACACCGGGATCATCTGGCCTGCCTGATGGTAACCTACCCCTCGACGCATGGGGTATTTGAAGAACATATCCGGGAGATTTGTGATATTGTCCATTCCCAAGGTGGACAAATTTATATGGACGGTGCCAATATGAACGCCCAGGTCGGGCTGTGCCGCCCGGCGGATATGGGGGCGGATGTGTGCCACCTGAATTTACATAAAACCTTCTGCATTCCGCACGGCGGCGGTGGCCCGGGAATGGGGCCGATTGCCGTGGCCGAACATCTGATTCCATTTTTGCCCGGCCATCCGGTAATCGGCATGGGAACGGCAAAATCATTGGGAACGGTTTCGGCGGCACCTTATGGCAGCGCGCTGATTCTGATTATTCCCTGGGCTTATATCAGCCTCATGAGCGGGGCGGGTCTGACCCGCGCCACCGAATTGGCCATACTCAACGCCAATTACATGGCCGCGCGATTAAAGAAGCATTATCCCATCCGGTTTGTCGGCTCCCACGGTCTGTGCGCGCATGAATTTATTGTCGATGCGCGAGAATTTGAGGCGTCTGCCGGAATCAAGGTCGAAGATATTGCCAAGCGCCTGATGGATTATGGTTTTCATGCCCCGACGGTTTCCTGGCCGGAGCCGGGCACGCTGATGATCGAACCGACTGAAAGCGAAAGCAAGGCGGAACTGGATCGCTTTTGTGACGCGATGATTGCCATTCGCAATGAAATCCGCGAAATTGAAAACGGTCACTCTGACCGCAAGAACAACGTGCTGAAGAACGCTCCGCACACCGCGCGAATGCTGGCGGTTGAAACGTGGCCCCACGCCTACAGTCGGGAAAAGGCGGCGTATCCGCTGGACTATCTGAAAAGCCATAAATTCTGGCCGGCGGTGGGGCGCATTGATAATCCTTACGGAGATCGCAATCTGGTATGTACCTGCCCGCCAATGCCGCAGACGGAGGACAAATGATGACACCGGTTGTGGAGCCATTTGCGGATGTGCCACCAGGCTTGGCCGCGCGCTATGCGCATCTGCGTTATGCCAGCAAGCAGTTAAACCAGGACATCATTAAAACCGTTGACAACGAAACGCTGCGGAGCGCCGCGGATATGCTGGGGATGCTGGTCGACGGTGTCTTCGTGATGGAAACGCAGTGGGACAGCGACCTGATCTTCGATTTCGCTCTGCACGGGGTTTTCAGGGATGGCGAAAATTCGGTTCAACGCTATCGCCGCGCGCATCCTCAGTCCGATCCTGAACGGCGCAGTATCCTTGATGCCAAGGCCGAGGCGATTTTTACGCTAACGCGTGTGGTTGACACATACGCTCCGGAATGTGCCCTCGTGGCAGAGGATCTGTTGATGGATAATCAGCGGATTCTCATTGCCGACAAGAGCCTCAGTTCCACAGCGCCGCCCGGCCTGGTACTGTGCAGTCGGCTCTTTACTCTGGATGGCTTCTGGATGTCCACAGGGTTGGGATTTTCCCTGTCTACGGGCAACGGCGACGCCGCCCTTCGCAAGTTTATTGACGCTGCCGACGTCCGGGTGTTGCGAAGTTCCCCCGCAAGGCGGGAGGAACTGCACGGGGCCTTTGCCGCCGGAATCGTCAAGGTGTTTCGGCCAAGCGCCGAAGAAGTTGAGAACGCTCGCACGCATTCCGCGCCGGCGCCGGCACCGGAATCGGAACACTTCGAACTTCTGCAATCTGAACGTGTGGAACGCAACGCTCCGTGCCCGTGTGGCAGCTCAAAGAAATATAAGAAATGTTGCGGTCGCTGAACCGGCGGCCCGAAAATATCATGACTGATCTACCCGACGAATTGACCGGCGCTTCCTCCGAAGGCGAACCTCCATTATCAGAGCCCGACCGCACGCCGGATTCCCTGCTGCTGCGCCTCGCCGGCGCGCCGCTGGTGCCGTTCAGCACACTTTCCGCGGTGGGATTGCCGCCGGGAACCGCGTGGGCCGGATGGTTTGCATTATTAAATGCCCTTACCTGGCCCATCATGCTCGGATCCCCGCTGTTCTTATACGCCAAGAGTCTGGGGGCCGGTGATTTAGCGCTGGGTGTGCTGGCGGCAATACCGCCCTTGCTGGCTATTCTGCATATTCCCGGTGCCCACCTTATGCCACGAATGGGCTACAGGCGGGTGATGATCTGGGGCTGGGGCTTGCGTACGGTACTGATTTTTGTCATGGCCCTGACCACACTGTTACTGACCACCAACGCCTGGCGGCTGACCGGTGTGTTTTTCTGCATTATTGTTTTCAGTTCCCTGCGCGGTTTGTCCGGCGGTGCCTGGATGCCGTGGGTAACAGCGCTGATTCCGCCGGACTTACGCGGTAAATTTTTTCTCCGGGATCAACTTTACGGCCAATCCGGGAATCTGCTGGCTATTCTGGCGTCCACCGTTTTTTTGCTGGGGCACCCGCAGCCGCGGCAATTCAGCTTGCCTTTCCTGTTCGCCGCCGTGGGCGGAACCATCAGCGTTTTGTGCCTGATGCGCGTGCCGGATATTTCCGCGCCCGAGCACCATGCCCAGACCGGAGAAATTGTGCGCATCGTGGATATGCTCGCCGGAAAAAGCTTCCGGCAATTATGCCTGTTTAACATTCTTTACATGCTGGTGCTGGGCGGTTTAACGGTTTTTACCGTCGCGTTTCTGCGGGGCGTGGCCGGATTTTCCGAAAGCTCAATCGTGCTTTTGTCCGGGATGTCCGCCTTGGGTGGCGTGCTTTCATTGTTCTGGTGCGGTGCGGTGATTGATCGCATCGGTTCCAAACCCATTATGTCTCTGAGTCTGGCGGCTTTCGTACTGGTGTTTGCAGGCTGGTGGGCGGTGGCGGGAAAAATGGTGCCCGCGACGTCCGTTATTGTCGGTGGATTGTATTTGTTGATGGGTGTGGCGGGCATGAATTTTGCCGCCGCCAATAATCGCCTGCAAAGTCTCAATATTCCCAAAGCCGGGCGCAATCACTACTTCGGCGTGTTTCTTGCCATTGTCAACGTTGCCGCCGGGGCCTCGCCGCTGATATGGGGACTTTTGCTGGAAACCATCGGGCAGCACCGTTCGACGATGGGATCACTGCAATGGAATCGCTACAGCATCTATTTCGCGTGTGGAGCGCTTTTAGCCCTGCCGCTGCTGGTCATGTGCCGCCGGCTTGATGAAACCAGCGGCAAATAACCGGGACAGCCTGCCATGGCCATCCACCCGTACCGCCCCAAACCGGCCGATTGCCACGCGACAAATCTGCCCATGGTATTGCAACGCAGGAATATGCCTGCGCTCCGCGCCGAATCTGAACCGGTGCAACAGGGCCTGTGACAGATTCCGCCAGGCGTTCATCGCCCTGATCCTTGGCTTTTTAAGAGCCTGTTTGGAAACTCCGCCGGGAGTGCCTTGGGGCGGCAAACGGCCGTCTGCGGCGTCCTCGATCCTCAACATATTCCGGAATATGCTTCGGATCTGCGTCCTTGCATCCATCCATTTGCCCCC
>JAJZJL010000152.1 GCA_021810145.1 Planctomycetota bacterium
GGATCGGCCCTAAGGTGCGAAGAAAAAGTGATTCGTCACGGCTGATTTCCGCCCGTTCATTTTTTCAGCCGGCAACCGGGGGAGTTGCCGGTCCGGCGTTTGTGCAGCTTGGCAGCGGGGGGGGGGGCAAAACATTATTATTTCTGCACGTTCAGGCGGATTGCATCATACATGACGGCACCAACGCGCCCCCGTTCCAGTTCGGTTACGGAGGTTGGAAACTTTGTGGCACCTTGAAGTGCCAGGCGAATGGTATTGGTTCCAATCCGCAGCAGATTCGCATTGAATCGGACGTACCGCACCTGATAATTACTATCTTGTCCGCCACTGCGGTATACCGCCATCCCCGATTTTTTCAGTGTGATAACCTTGATCAGGCGGTCGTTAAGTATGACTCGTAAACGCAACGACTTCTGGTGCGGCGGTGGGCACGATGCCGCAATGCCGAGCGTCAGCGTAGCGAGGCCCGAAAGCTTCCTGTTGCATTTAAAATCAATGGTCCACCATGGCTTTTTGCAGTACCAGGTCCACTGGGCAAAGTTCCAGTTTCTGCCCGGCGTGCTTTTTCCGATTGTGTACGTTACGTCATGCGGAAATTCCCAGCGATACCATCGGAAGTTGCCCCAATGCCTGACATTGCGGCCATGGCGGAAATGCCGTGTTGACCGGTCGGCGGTTCCGATCTGCCACAGCACATGTCCCTTCATCCGGTGCCGCCAGATCAGCCGACCGGTCACGGTGGTATGGTTTGCGATTATGGTAACCGCCGGCTTGCGAAAACTCCGGAAATAATTGGCGCCGGTGGCATAAAGGGTGTACCGGCCGGGCCGGATTTTGTGAATGGAAAATTGGCCCAGGGCATTGGTTCTGGTCCAGAATTCGTAGCCATTTGCCTGCATGGCCCAACTCTTTCCCGCAGCGGCCAGTACCACCCACGCACCGGCTACTGCCTGTCCCATCGGTGTTTGAATAACTCCGGAAATCGATCCTCTTTGCAACGGATAATCCGCGTTGTGCACCCAGGAATAGGGCCATTGCGCGGCCTCACGGATCTGCCGGTGTTTTGCGTTCGCGTACATGTTGCGCATGTTTGAGCCATGATTCACATATACCAGAAATGGGCCGTAAAATTTGGACCATTTCTGCCCCGCCCGGACATGAACACCCCCGGCACCATAGTGGGTGGACTGAAACAATGCGATCATCACATTGGGCATATAAACAGTGGAATTTTGCCGCAACGGGCCACCGTTAAGATATTCATTGGATGCAAATATCATCCACAATCCTGTGCCATGGCCGGTTACGCCGTGCAGATAATGATGGGCCTCAAATATGCAGTTGTCGTACTTGGTGTATACATGTCCATTACGTAATAAGTACGTGACATTCATGAGTCTTTTTACGACATCCCATTTTGGCATGCGGCCCATGCGTTTGCTGTTGACCACGGCGTGGGTAAAAAGCCGGCTGTTCCGAATAACAAACCGGCATTGTGCAAAACCCGCCGCCGGGCTTTTGGCGCTGTGGGAAACCTGCGCCCAGGCGTAAAAGGCGGTCTGCCCCGGGGGCATCATGTAATGAATCACAATATGAAAAGGGAACCAGAAGTGGGGGCGCACCGTTACCCGGACCTCGGCAGCTCCGGGCATGTGTGCGGGAACGATTTGGACCTTATTATGCAGCCGAAACAGGGCAAAATGGCCTTTTCTGGGCTGCTGCCGGCGCCGTGATGCCGGAATGTGATCCGGTCCGCCATTGGCGTCAAAATACATGCTCCTGGCTACGGCGATTTTTCTGCCGGAATGCAGAAGAAATATTCCATCGGGCTGGCCGCCATGGATGGGGATAGATAACTCAAGTAATCCATTACTTAAGATTATGTGGTCTGCCGTTTGAATGGCTTTGGTCGCCGCCCGCAGATTGCCGCTCGGCTGGCATGCCGCCAGAACAATGGCACAAAATAACAGGGATGCTTTCATTCGCATCATGTCGCTCCAGAATCCGGGCACGCAATAAGCACTATAGTTCAGCTTGATGTGCCGGTAAATGGTGCCGGCCTGTTGCCCGGTTCGCGCGGTTGCGGTTGCATGCCCATGGGAATGAATTGTGGCGTATACTTACCACGGTGCATGATGTGGCCACTTTTTTATGATCTTGCGCTCTATCCGCTGGAACGCCTCTGCCTGGGGCGGTGGCGCCGAGAACTCATCGCCCAAGCCTTTGGACAGGTATTGGAAATTGGCGCCGGAACGGGCGTGAATATGCAATACTACAGCGGCGTCAAGCACCTGGTGGTGTCCGAAGCGAATGACCGCATGCTGCGTCGCGCTTCGGCCCGTCGGGCCGTGCCGCAGCTTCAAACGGATTTTGTCGTAAGCGACGCCCGGCATTTACCCTTTGGCACCGGCACTTTCGATACGGTTATTGCCACGCTGGCTTTCTGCACCATAGCGCAGCCGGAAATGGCATTTCTCGAGGTCAAAAGGGTTCTGCGCCCCAACGGACAATTGCTGCTGATGGAGCATATTCGTGCCCGAAAGCCATGGGCTGTGGCGATTCAAAACTATCTGACACCTTACTGGCGTCACATTGCCGATGGCTGCCACTTGAATCGCGACACGCTTGAGTCGGCGCAAAACAGCGGATTTATGATTGTGGAAAAACATGATCGACTTGACGGCTGGTTTGTGGCCGCACGGTTAACGCTCGACGCGGGAGCCTCAGCGGAAAGCTATTGCCGATAACTTGTAATTTAATAAAAACGTGTTAAAGTCATTGCCATGCGAGATCGGGGTGAATCGTAATTCTATCCCCGGCAACTCCATGGCGTTGAGATTTAGAGCATTATTTCGGCCAGTGTTTCCGGCCATTTTTGATTTGGTATTGGTTAAGTTTTTTTAGGAAGGTGCTATTTATGATTCTCCCATACAATTGGAAAGAGAAGCTCAAACCGTCGAACCTGCGAAGTACAATAAACGAAAACTCAGCGGTCATGAGTATCATCGCGGCGGTGGTGGCCATTGTGGCCATTGCTTTTATTGTCCGCAGCGCCTTCCACACCCCCAATTACGGTCCCACAACCGCTTATTACTATGATACCTCCGACGGCAGCGTTCAAGTCCTGCCTCGGTCCAAGTACCCTCCTTTAATTGGCAAAACCGGCAAGCCGACACTGGTATGGGCGGAATACTATACCTGTACCTCCTGTTCAGATAAGCAACTGGCGTATCTGGAGAAGTATTCGGACCGGGCCAAAAAGGCGATGGAGCAACTGCAGCAGCAGCAGAGCAATCCCAAAACCAAGGGCGAACCGCCTAATTTCGCGCTTATGCAGATGGCAATGCAGGGCGGTGGCATTCTGGTGCGCAGCCCGAAAAAAGGCTCGAAGTGGTATCCGCTGGAGTCTCCGGAGGGTATGAAGATTGCCACTCCGCCCAATTGCACAACCGGCCAGCTCAAAGCCTGTAACCCCAGCTGATGGTGTCTGCAGCCTCTTGACTTTCATCATTGCCTGTCGGGGATTATGTTCTCCGCCAGGCAATTTTTATTGGCAGGCTGAAATTGCGTTATCATGGGACTTAAATTCAGGCTTTTGTCCTGCGTGGGCAGAACAGAAGACCGATGGCGGATGCCGGAAAATTGGATTTTGATGGAGACGGCCTGAAGATGCAGTTTGCGCCGATTGAAGACGTGCTGGCCGCGCTGAAACGCGGTGAAATGATTGTTCTCGTGGATGATGAAGACCGTGAAAACGAAGGCGATTTAGTCTGCGCGGCGCAATATATCACCCCGACCATTGTTAATTTTATGCTTAAGGAAGCGCGCGGCGTTTTGTGCGTAGCCATGACCCCGGAAGATTGCCAGCGACTGGCGTTATATCCGCAAACCGCATACAACACCGCGCCGCTGGGAACCGCCTTTACGGTTACCGTTGATGCGCATCCGCGGTTGGGAATTACAACGGGTGTTTCCGCCGCGGAACGGGCCTTAACCATTCAAACGCTGATAAATCCGAATTGCGGACCGGATGATCTTTGCCGGCCCGGGCATATCAACCCCTTGCGTGCCCGACCCGGAGGCGTGCTGGAACGCGCCGGGCAGACCGAGGGATCGGTTGATCTGGCACGACTTGCGGGTTTGTATCCCGCCGGAGTGATTATTGAAATCATGTCCGAGGATGGCACCATGGCGCGCCTGCCGGAACTTGAGGCTTTCTCCCGCCGCCACGGCCTGCTGATGTGCAGCAATGCGGATATTATCCAGTACCGTCTGCGTCGCGATGCATTGGTCAAGCGAATTGAATCAACGGAGTTAAAAACGGCATTTGGAACATTTGACCTGCATGTTTATGAAACACTCAACGATCCGCTGCTGCATCTGGCGATTACCTGCGGCGGTATCGGAAAAACAGATCCGGCCACCGGAAAGTCCGTTGTTCAAACGGAGCCGGTTCTGGTTCGGGTGCATTCGGAGCATTTATTGGGTGACGTTTTTGCCGCAGATTTTTCCGACAGTGGCCGTGAACTGCAGGAATCGTTACGGATGATTCAACGTGCCGGCAGGGGGGCGGTGGTGTATCTGCGGCAGGAATCACGAGGTCTGGCGCTTTTGGCGAGATTGCAGCAGATGCGAAACGCCGAGAAGCCGGTGCAGCGCGGTGAATCGGCAGGTGCCATGGGGCGGCGGGATTTCGGCATTGGAGCGCAAATTTTGCGAGATCTGGGCCTGCGCGAGCTGATTATACTCACCAATCGGCCTAAAAAGCTTCATGGTCTGGAAGGTTTTGACCTGACCGTTATCGAGCAACGTCCCATTACGCCGCTATAACTTACTGCGGCTGTGTGGGCAGTGGCGTATGAATATGCGTTACCTGATTGCCAACGAGAATGGCATTGGAAACGCGGCCGGAGAGCACTGCCTTGGCATCATTCTGGATATTCGGGGCATACGCCGGATCATGGATTATTTTGTTCAACATCCAGATGACTGTCGGGTCCTTCCGCACGGGCCATAACTGATAAATGCACTGTCGCAGCGCCGCCGCATGCGGGTCTTCGACCGTTGGCAGAAGTCGTTGCTTGATCTGCCATGCGGTGCCGTTATCCGCATCGCTGTACGCTGCTGCAATGCCCGCCACGTTGGCGGCAGCGCCCGGATTCACCGCCCCAAGCACGGATGTTACCGCGGCGACATGTTGCTCCTTGGCACCGCCGGTAAAAGGAAATTCACGAATTGCCACGATGCCCCAGTGTTCTTTGCCGCCGAGCGTCGGCGATGCGAGTTTGTTCTGCGGTGCCAGGGTAAAGTGAAACTTCTCGGTTCGGACCTTAACAAGGTACTGATTACTGGAGATGTCCGAGGGGGGGATCACTTTAGCCTCGCTGGCCCAGTTTGCGCCAAACAGACCGGTTAGATATTGATCCATATTTTCCATGGTCTGCCAGACACGCCCGGGATGATTCTTATGTTCCTGCCGTACGGGCCAGGAAATCAGCTTAAAGGCCTCCTGTTCGGTTTTCGTCCGTCCTTGGGCCACCAATGCGATATAGCGTTGCACCAGGGCGGTGCGACTCGTGGGATATTTTAAAATGGGACTGACCGGTGGCGTTTGAAACAGCCAGAACCCGCCTCCAACAACAATCAAAGCCACAATAATCAACCCGATAACTTTTATACCGCCGGGAGATGAATCAGACATGGCGTAATACCCTCAGAAAAAGAAAAGATCCAAGCCGCCAGTTGCATAGTGTAACGATGGGACTGATAAAATAAAAATCAGATGCGGTGTCCCGGCACGGCGAATTGCCAACTCGCCGCACTGGAAAGCCGCCGCAATAGCCGCTATCTTTTATCACATGAGTAAGGAACCCTTAGTTCGTGTATTGGTCGTGGATGATGAAATTGACCACGCCGATGCCCTGAGTGAAGCAGTTGCGCGGATCGGTTATGGCGTCAAACAGGCCCATAATCTGGCCGATGCCAGGCGATTTTTTTCCGATGGTGAGTTTGATCTTGTTGTCACCGACCTGCGGATGGACCATTCGCTGGACGGCTTTGAATTACTCGAATTCGTGCGAAAAACGCGACCGGAAACACAGGTGATTGTCGTAACCGCGCATGGTGATGTCTCCACCGCCGTTCAGGCAATGCGGAACGGCGCGTATGATTTTATTGAAAAGCCGCTGGATCTGGATCTTATACGGGCGCAAATCCGACGCGCCGCGGAAAAGGTCATGCTGGCTCGACAGAATGAAAATTTCAAGCTGGCGCTGGATCAGCGTTACGGCATGGAAGGCATTATCGGCAATTCTCCGGCGATGCAGCGGGCTTTGCAGCTTGTGCGGCAGATCGGCCCTACCGATATCAGTGTGCTGGTGCTCGGGGAATCCGGAACCGGAAAGGAACTTATTGCCCGGGCGCTGCACCAGAATTCCCGCCGGCAAGATGGACGATTTGTCGCCCTGAATTGCGCCGGTCTTAACGACAGCACGCTGGAGGATGAACTTTTCGGACATGTCCGTGGAGCCTTTACCGATGCGCGTTCGGATCGCATGGGCCGCTTTGAGTATGCCGATGGCGGCACACTGTTTATGGACGAAATCGGGGATATGCCGCTGACCATGCAGGCAAAACTTCTGCGGGTGTTACAGGATCGACAAGTGGTTCGGCTGGGCACCAACGAACCGATACAAGTTGATGTCCGCTTCGTTGCCGCCACAAATAAAGATTTGGAAGAGGCGGTACGTAAACACGAATTCAGGGACGATTTATATTTTCGCATCAAAGGCGCAACGATTGTTCTTCCACCATTGCGGCAACGGCGCGAAGATATTCCCGTGCTCATCAGCCACATGCTCCAGAAAAGTTCGCAGCGTCTCAATAAGCCCATTGAAGGAATCGACAACGAGGCTCGCGACATTCTGGTTTCCTACAACTGGCCGGGTAATGTCCGGCAACTCGAAAACGTCATTGAAAATATGATCGCACTTGCCAGAGGACCGCAATTGACCGCGGAGGATATTCCCTCGGACATTCTGGGGCATTATTCCGTGGAAACGGTATCCACCACAGCCCTGGCACCGATGAACTTAACCGGTGCAGGCACTACCGGTACAGCCATTACCAGCCTCGCTGGTGTGAGTCTGGCGGAACTGGAAAAGGAGGCCATTCAAAAAACGCTGGAAATGGTGGGTGGCAACCGCGAACACGCGGCAAAATTGCTGGGTATTGGGGAGCGCACACTGTATCGTAAAATCAAAGAATATGGCGTTGCGGAATAAGGCCCGGTCATATTCCTGGAATCAATCCACCAAAGCGGCGCTCGCGCCGGGCGTAATCGGCCAAAGCTCGGTCAAATTCGGCCGACGTAAAATCGGGCCAGCAGACATCGGTAACAAACAATTCCGCATAACTGATCTGCCAGAGCAGATAATTGCTGACGCGCATTTCCCCCGCGGTACGAATCAGCAGATCCGGATCAGGCATTCCGGCGGTATACAGATGCTCGCTGATGGTCTGTTCATTGATCGCATTAATATCCAGCACGCCGGCTTGAACTTCGCGGGCAATGGATCGCGCGGCATCGGTGATCTCCGCGCGGGAACCATAATTTACCGCCAGGCATAACGTCATGCCTGTGTTATGGTCCAGCGCCGCAATGGTGCGATCCAATTCCTCCAGTACATCCGGAGGCAGGCCCTCACGCCGGCCAATTTGACGGAATCGAATATTGTTTTTCAGCATCACGGGGCGTTCGCTGATGAGGTATTCGATATACAGCCGCATAAGCGTATTGATCTCATCGGCGGGGCGGCTCCAGTTTTCAATTGAGAAACTGTAAAGCGTAAGTTGTTTGAGTCCCAGACGGGCGCTGTGTTCAACAATTTCGCGTGCCGCAACGGCTCCGGCGCGGTGGCCCTCGGTGCGGGGCTTTCCCCTTCTTCTCGCCCAGCGGCCATTGCCATCCATAATAACCGCAACATGCCGCGGCATTTGCGGATCACCTTTTTGTTCGGGCTTTCCATTTAACGGTGGGGTGCTCATCTGGCTGTGCCTTTTATCCGTCGAGCTGCAACATTTGTAAATTATATCCCGGGACTCACCGCGCGGGGCAAATGAGGGTCTGATGCCTCGCCGGTCCTACGCTGACTATTCGAATGGGTACCTGAACATATGCCGCAATCGCATCAAGATACTTTCGCGCATTGACCGGCAGATCGGCCAGTGTGCGGACGTCATCAAGCGCTTCGTGCCAGCCCGGTAATTCCTGATACACAGCTTGGACATTCTGGAGTTCGTATGCGTCCGGCGGAAATTCATTGGTGATCTGGTCATTGATTTTATAACCGGTGCAGACACGCAATGTGTCAAAGGTGGACAGCACATCCAGAAGCATGACGCACAAACCCGTTACACCGCAAATCCGCGCGGCATACCGCAACGCCACAAGATCCAGATAACCGCAACGCCGCGGCCGGCCCGTGGTGGTGCCAAATTCGTGCCCGCGTGTCCGGATGCGCTCGCCGACCGCATTTTCCTGTTCGGTTGGAAACGGTCCGGAACCCACCCGGCTGCAATATGCCTTGACCACGCCAAGTACGGTCTGCACCGCGCGCGCCGGTACGCCCGTACCCGCGGATAACCCGGTGCCGCAATTGCTGCTTGTAACAAACGGAAACGTGCCATGATCCAAGTCCAGAAGAACCGCATTGGCACCTTCAAATAACAGCCGCTTGTTGTCATCCATGGCCTTATGCAGCAGCGCCGACGTGTGACACACGTAACTTTTCAGCACCTGTCCGTAGCCGCGATACTGTTCAAACATCGGAACCCATTCCAGCGGCGGCGCGCCGTACAGCGCTTTGAATAAGTGATTTTTTTCGGCCACGATACGCTGCAATTTCTCACTTAGTCGTGTTTCATCGAGAAGATCAGCCATACGAATAGCCATCGATCGCCCGGCCTTATCGGAATAGCAGGGGCCGATTCCTCGCGCGGTGGTGCCGAGTTTGTTATCCCCAAGCCGCTGTTCCGACAACTGATCCTGCAATTTATGATAAGGCATGACAACATGAGCCTGACTGCTGATGCGCAGATTGCTTTCCACGGCAATGCCCTGGCTGACCAGTTGATCCATCTCCTGCAGAAGTTGCACCGGGTCAATGACCACGCCGTTGGCCAGCACCGAGGTGCACCGCGGATGCAGAATGCCGCTGGGAATTAAATGGAAAGCATACTTTTTATCGCCGACCTTCACCGAATGTCCGGCATTGCTTCCGCCGTTCCAGCGGATCGCAAAGTCGAATTGCGCCGTTAAAAGATCAACAATCTTCCCTTTTCCCTCGTCGCCCCACTGCAGACCGACAATGGAAGTATTGCCAGGAGATTCCGGTAACGCCAGTTCAGGCTCCATGTAACGCCTTTATTTTAAAAATCCATGCCATGTATCACGGTTTACAGGCCGCGATTGCCCGGGGCGGGACTCGAACCCGCACGACCGAAAACGGTCACAGGATTTTAAGTCCTGAGCGTCTGCCATTCCGCCACCCGGGCGAGGAGGTGTCATTATCGTTGGAAACCATTGGTTTTCAACCGGACATAAAATATTTATCCCTGATTTTTAATTTTGCCATGCCCATGCGTTACAATGGCCGGGTAAAGGATCGCCACTATGATCATTATTGA
>JAJZJL010000020.1 GCA_021810145.1 Planctomycetota bacterium
CGGTCTGGCTGTTGAAATAACTCTGCGCGGCACTGAAGGAACTGAAACTCTGGTTGATCACATCGGTGCCATTCTGGCTGACCTGAAACTGCACTGATCCGGAGCCGGAGTATTGTGCCCCTTCAAACCCCAGCAGCAATTCCTGTTCCGTGCTGGATAATTGGGATGCGGTAATATTCCAATCCGTTTCGCTGTGATAATCCTGACTGGCCGTGCCGCCGTTGGCAGCGCCGGACAGGGTCATGACCCCCAGCACATTGTTATCCGCCGCTGAACTGACCGCAAAGTTCGTGGCACCTGAAAATGTTGATGCCAAGGTGCTTGCCGTGGGAGCAATGGAAACATAGCTTGCGGCGTGTCTATTTGCGGCTCCGTTGTATCCGCGAATCGTGCCGCCAACTTCGGCAAAACTTTCAACACTGTTGGCCGTGCCGGCCTGGGAAGTTGTGGACGCATCCGCCGTGACGCTGTTAATGGCGCCGGAATTCGTTTCGGCCTTGGCGGTAGCACTGCTGCTGCCAACCCCCGTGCCATATACGCCGGTGCCAAGTTTGCCGGCTTGCCCACCGGTGGCGTTGGCAAATGCGTCAACCGGTCCGCCGGCGCTGTCGCCAAAGGCGATGGCCGAAGCGTTTCCGCCAAGGCCCGCGGTTCCTGTCCCATTATTGGCATTGCCGCCATTGCCGCCGAGAGCATTGGCGGAAAGCATCAGCGATTCGTTGGCCGTGCCGGAAGTGAATGTCAGATTATTATTCGCTGCTCCGCCATTGCCGGCGTTGGCTCCATTGCTGCTGCCGCCATTTCCACCAGTTACGTTCTGCGTGAGATAAACTTGGGCCCCGCCGGTGGTGCTTCCACCGACGCCGTTGGCGATGTTTTCACTGGCACCATTGCCGCCGTTGGCCCCGGCCGAACCATAGCCACCGTTGCCGCCAGTTACATTGGCAATAGCCGCCACATTGCCGCCATTGGATGAACTGGCGGAGATTGTACCGGTTGAAATTGTGCCGCCTGAACCCATGGTGCCAATTTCGGCGATTCCGCCGTTGCCACCATTCGTATTAGAACCTTGGCCTTGGCCACCATTGCCGCCGGTGGCATTGCCCACCGCCAGCGAGCTGAGAAAGCTTATGCCATTGTAGTTGAGATTGTTGACAGAGGCGGCGCTTGTGGCAGTCGCAACCACTGCGGCGGTCCCACCAACCCCGCCATTTCCCGTCGCGCCACTGTTGAAAACCCCACCGCCATCGGACCCATTGGCATTGGCGGTGGCAGAGGTGGTGCCGGTGCTGCCGGTCGAATTCGCGGTTGCGTTTGCAGCGCCATAACCGCCATTGCCGGCATTAATGTTGGTTCCGACGTAGATGTTGCTGCCATGTTGGAAGACGTTGTTGGCATTGGCTGTGGCATTGACGCTGTTGACATTGCTAAGGCTGATTTCCGCGTTGGCGTTGCCGGCATTACCAAATCCCGCCGTAACCGGACTTACCGGCGAGTTGACGTTGCCGCCGCTGCCGGCATAGGCGTTGGAATTGCCGGCCAGCAATGAGGGAATCGTGGCGGCTGTGGATGCTATGGTGACATTGAGTTGCGAACTGGCATTGCCAGCCAGCCCGGTACTGCCGCCGCCATTGGTGCCGCCACTGTTTCCGCCGGTGACATTCTGTGTAAGTGTTACCTGACCGGTGGTGCTGCCGCTGACCGCATTGGTGACGTTTTCACTGGCACCGTTGCCGCCGTTAGCACCCTGCCCTTTACCACCGTTGCCGAAGTTGGGACCCTGCCCATAACCGCCGTTACCGCCAACCAGATTGGCAAATGCCGCCACATTGCCGCCATTGGATGAACTGGCGGAGATTGTACCGGTTGAAATTGTGCCGCCTGAACCCATGGTGCCAATTTCGGCGATTCCGCCGTTGCCACCATCCATATTAGAACCTTGGCCTTGGCCACCATTGCCGCCGATGGCATTGCCCACCGCAATCACGCTGAGATTGCTTACGCCATTGTAGCCGACGTTGTTGGGAGCGGAGGCGTTTGTGGCAGTCGCAACCACTGCGGCGGTCCCACCAACTCCGCCGCTTCCCGTTACGCCATTGTTGAAAACAAAAACACCACTTCCATTGGAGCCATTGGCACTGGCGGTGGCCCAGGCGGTGCCGGAAGAACCCGTTGATGTGGCTGCCGCCGTTGCAGCGCCGTATGCGCCATCACCGACATTAATGTTGGCGCCGCCGTAGCCGTAAATGTTGCTGCCATGTTGGCCGCCATTATTAGCATTGGCGGTGGCGTTGACACTCTTGACATTGCTAAGGTTAATTTCCGCGTTGGCGATGCCAGCGTTACCAAATCCCGCTGTAACCGGACCCACCGGCAAAACGGCTTTGCCGCCGCTGCCGGCATAGGCATTGGAATTGCCGGCCAGCAATGAGGGTATCGTGGTCGCTGTGGATGCTATGGTGACATTGAGTTGCGAAGTGGCATTACCGGCCAACCCGGGACTGCCGCCGCCACTGGTGCCGCCGCTGTTTCCGCCGGTGACATCCTGTGTAAGTGTTACCTGACCGGTGGTGCTGCCGTTGACGGCATTGGTGACGCTTTCGCTGGCACCATTGCCACCGTTGGCTCCGGCCTGCAAATAACCACCGTTGCCGCCAGTTACATTGGCAATAGCCGCCACATTGCCGCCATTGGACGAACTGGCGGTGATTGTGCCAGCAGAAATTGTGCCCCCTGACCCAATGGTGCCAATTTCGGCGATTCCGCCGTTGCCACCGTTAAAACTAGAACCTTGACCCTGGCCACCATTGCCGCCGGTGGCATTGCCCACCGCGATCGCGCTGAGGTTGTTTGCCCCATTGTAGTTGATATTGTTGACGGAGGAGGCGCTTGTGGCGGTCGCAACCACTGCGGCGGTCCCGCCAACCCCGCCATTTCCCGTTACGCCACCATTGAAAATATTGCCGCCATTGGAGCCATTGGCATTGGCGGTGGCCCAGGCGGTGCCAGCTGTGCCGGTCGAATTCGCGGTTGCGTTTGCGGCACCGTAACCGCCATTGCCAGCGTTAGTGTTGGTGCCGCCGTTGATATTGCTGCCATGTTGGCCGCCATTGTTGGCACTGGCGGTAGCGTTGACGCTGTTGACATTGCTAAGGCTGATTTCCGCGTTGGCGTTGCCGGCATTACCAAATCCCGCCGTAACCGGATTTACCGGCGAGTTGACGTTGCCGCCGCTGCCGGCATAGGCGTTGGAATTGCCGGCCAGCAATGAGGGAATCGTGGCGGCTGTGGATGCTATGGTGACATTGAGTTGCGAAGTGCCGTTGCCAGCCAGCCCGGTACTGCCGCCGCCATTGGTGCCGCCACTGTTTCCGCCGGTGACATCCTGTGTAAGTGTTACCTGACCGGTGGTGCTGCCGCTGACGGCATTGGTGACGCTTTCACTGGCACCATTGCCACCGTTGGCCCCGGCCTGCCCATAACCGCCGTTGCCGCCACCCAGACCGCCACCTGCGTCTACGTTGCCGCCATTGGATGAGTTGGCGGAGATGGTACCTGCAGAAATTGTGCCGCCTGACCCAATGGTGCCAATTTCGGCGATTCCGCCGTTGCCACCACTGTGATTCGAGCCTTGTCCCTGGCCGCCATTGCCGCCGATGGCATCGCCCACCGCAATCACACTGAGACTGTTTGGGCCAATGTAATAGATATTGTTGACGGCGGAGGCGTTTGTGGCAGCCGCAACCACTGCGGCGGTCCCGCCAACCCCGCCATTTCCCGTTACGCCACCATTGAAAATATTGCCGCCATTGGAGCCATTGGCATTGGCGGTGGCCCAGGCGGTGCCAGCGGTGCCGGTGGAATTCGCGGTTGCGTTTGCATCGCCGTAACCGCCATTACCGGCGTTAGTGTTGGTTCCGCCGTAGATGTTGCTGCCATGCTGGCCGCCATTGTTGGCATTGGCGGTAGCGTTGACGCTGTTGACATTGGTTAAATTGATATTGGCGATGGCCGTGCCCGCCAGGCCGAAGCCGGTGACCGGAGCCGTTATGGATGCGGAATTTCCGCCGCTGCCGGCGTAGGCGTTGGAGTTGCCGTAAAGAGTTGAGGGGGCGGTTGTTCCAGAATAGGTAAGCACCATGTTGGAATTGGCATTGCCCGCTGTGCCGGTGCCGCTGCCGCCATTGGTGCCGCCACTGTTGCCACCAGTGGCATTTTGAGTCAGCGTAAGCAGGCCCGTCGTGGAGCCGGATACGGCATCCGAACTTAGGCCGGTGGAAGTTAAGATTTCACCAGCACCATTACCGCCATTGGCGCTGGCCTGGCCATAACCGCCGTTGCCGCCGGTGACGCTGGCAGTAACACTGGCATTGCCGCCGCCGGTGGAACTCCCGGCAACTGGGCCAGGGGTAAAAGTGCCGCCGGAGTTTAAGGTGCCGACTTGGCCGATACCACCGTTGCCGCCGGTGTTGCCAGTGCCCATCGCCTGACCGCCATTGCCGCCAAAGGCGTTGGCTGTGGCGGCGACATTCAGAGAGCCGTAATCAAAACTGTTGGCCTTGGACGCATTAACTGCCGCCGCCTGCGCTGTGGCGTTGCCGCCATTTCCACCATTACCGGTGACACCGCTATTGAATACACCGCCACCATTTGAGCCGTGTGCGTTGGCAGTGGCCTGCGCATATCCGGCGGAACCTGTTGCGGTTGCGGCGGCAGTCGCCGATGCCGTGTTACCGTTACCGGCATTGCCGGTTTCACCGGCGTAGCCAAAAAAATTGCTGCCGTTCTGATCGCCGTTGTTAGCGTTGGCTGCTGCCGTGACGTTTTCATTCCCGGTCAGGCGCACGGTGGACGAGGCCGTTCCCGAGATGCCGCTTATTCCGTTACCACCGCTTCCCGCAATTGAGTTTGCAGTGCCAGTTAAACTGGAGAAATTGTTTTCAGTTAAGGTCAGATTCGCGGTGGCATTTCCGCCGGCAAATCCCGTTCCACTTCCAGATGAATTACTGGCACCTCCATTGCCTCCGGTGGCAGTAACTGTGGAGGCCAACGGAGTGCCGTTGCCGGCCAGGGATGTGCTGGTGGCGCTGGCAATGGCGTAGCCGCCGGTGCCGCCGGCGTAATCTAAGTGATTAACGTAACCGGCACCACCGGTGGCCGTAGCGGCATTCGGCGCTGCATAGCTCGATGTGGCTGTGGCGTTATAGCCATTGGGGTGGGCGGCGGTGCCGTTACCACCGTTTGAGATCGCCTCGGTGGGAACAAAACTGCTGGCACTGTAAAAGGCCAGCGGGCTGGCGCTGCCAGTGGGAGTGGCGGAAAAATTAAATGCAGTTCCACCCCATGTCTGGGCATTAAAAATTTCAATGGCGTAAAGTCCCGCCGCTGTGAATGTAACCGCCGTATCGCTCGAAACGGTGCTTCCCAATGTTTGATTGGCATTTTGTGCGGCAACCACCGTGCCGTTGCCGGTGGTTCCATTGCCGCCAAGAAGAATCTCCGTGCCATCATCGGCGGGGTTTACATTAAAATCGTAGGTTGAATTGGCCTGAGAAACGTAAACATAACCGATTTCGTCAATGATGGAATTAATCGGTTCGCTCGTGGCTATGCCGTTGTTACTGTTGATTCCCGTATCCCGAAACGAACTGGCAAAATTAGCGCTGTAAGTGGTGGTATAAGCTCCCGAACCACTTCCGCCGGAAACCGTTATGCTCCCATTGGCAACCATGGATTCCAGATTGGCCATGCCTTGCAATGTTGGATAACCGGACGCTCCCTGCCCGCCTTCCAACGCGCCGGGACTGCCACTGTACAGCCCCGAACTGGGCGTTATGGCGTAATTGGTGGCCGCGAGGCCAAGTGCGTAACCGGCAGTGCTGCCGGTGAGCATCGCGGAATCTGTATAAGTATTCGGCACCGCCGCTGGAGGTGTGATAAGAACCGACGCATGCGCCGCCAAGCTTGGCAGCGTGGCGGCAACCACGCCGGCGGATAAAGCCGTTAAATGGATCTTCACCGATCGCGAACGATTCCTGCCCATAACTCTGCTCCATCGGTTGCTGCCGACAGGGCGGCAGCATTCCCAAGGCACGCGGCAACAGTGCCTTAAGCTGAAATTGGATCACAATCCAATTTCATTCATGATTTTTCGCGATTTTGGCCCAGACGCGCCCAAACGCCTCGAAGCCCCTTCTCATGACCGCTTCTGTGTAACCATCCTTAATTTCCCCTCGATGAGACTTCCCTGTCTTACCCTGAATCTGAGTATTGTCCGAATGGCAAAAAAAGTCAAGCTTTTTTTTAAAGTTTTTTGCCGGCCTGATTCGCTGGAAAAGCCGGCTGAGATGCGGTTAATAAAGTGCTCTCGTTATCGGAATATCATGACACCTTGGCCGCCCGAACCATGCCCGGTTGCCGCAGCCGGAAGGCGTGCGTAAAAGACCGGCAAGACAGGCGTGTCAGCAATGTGACAAAAGTGCAACTTTATGTGACGAAAGTCCATTGCGGCGATCCGGCCGGCGCTGTATAAGCTCTGCGCGGGTGCTTGGACGGGGTTTGTTGGAGCGGTGCGCACAGTTGCGGTAATCGCAGCAGGATGGTTGCAGGTATCTGAAATCAAAAACGTCTTCATAATGATGTGCACATATACCCTTGAAATTGCTCAACCCCCGCGGAGGTCATATTGATGAATCGGTTTGCCGCAGTTTGCTGGTTTCTTATGCTGGGCATGGCTGTTCTGTCAGCCGCGAATAACACCGTTTGTGCGCAATCAACAGGTGTCAGCGTTCAGGAAAATAAGACTGCGATTATTCTTAATAACGGACTTATTAAGCTGACTTTTTCCAAGCCGTATGCCCGTATCACTTCGATTATTGATGAAATGGGTTCACGACATCTGGAATTGCTGAATACTTCCATCGGCATGTATTTTGACGCCAATGGTGGCCGCCTGCACAAGCCGCGACATCTGGCCGGCGCGCCCCGGCGCAGAAGCTATTTTGTGCCGTTGCGGGGGCGCGGTTGCCGCGTAATCCGGGATGGTGATCAATCGGCCGAAGTTATTTTCAAGGCGGCACCATCTTTCTGGTTTCCGTTTGCCATTCAGGCTCATTTTGAACTGCGACGCGGCCAAAGCGGCTTTTATGCCTGGGTTATTTATCATCATCAGGCCGGTACACCCGGTGGTTCGATTGCGCAAACGCGTTTTGTTATAAAGGCGGCGGATGGGCATTCTGTGTTCACCCACTGGGCGGTGGATAAATATGCGGTGCAATCGCCGCTGATGGGGGTGCTGCCGGAACAGCGCATAGTGAAAAAAATTCAGGATGTCACATATCTGCTGTCCAATCATCAGATCTGGTGCAAATATGATTATTGCCTGTTTAATTATCAATTTCTCTGCTACGGTATGGCCGGGCACAACACCGGTTTGTGGATGACCTGGCCAAGCACCGGCTTTTGCAATGGCGGGCCTTTGCGGCAGGAATTAACCGTTCATCAGCAGCATGTGGGGGACCGGCTTGCCAAGAATAATATTCTGGCAATGATTGACGGTGCCCATTTTGGCGAAGTATCGCTGCGCGTGCCGCGCGCGGACAACTGGACAAAATTCTTCGGACCAATGTTTATATATGTCAATAATGGTCCATCATTAATGGGCTTGTATCGTCAGGCGCGGGCTGTGGCGCGCCGGCAGCGGGCGCAAGCTCCATTTCACTGGTTGCACAGTGCCGACTATCCGCTGGCCCGCGGCGGCGTGGAAGGCGATGTCCATATGACCAATGGGCACAATCCGGCGGGTGCCTGGGCGATTATCAGCGGCAACGGCAACGCCGACTGGGCCTTGCAGGGAAAAAGTTACAATTACTGGACCAGAGTGAAGCCCGGCGGGCGGTTTACCATTGGAAAAATCCGGCCCGGCGTTTATAAGCTTTCCATCTGCGGGGGAAATCAATTTCAGGATTATGTTCAGCACAACATTCATATCGCCGCGGACCGCATGACCAATCTGGGCATCATTCACTGGACGCCGGCCAACCGTGGTAAAACGCTGTGGGAAATAGGTGTCGCCAACCGCTCGGCGCGGGAATTTTTCGACGGCAACAATGTCCGTCATTATCGTAATTTTGTCCGTTATCTGAAGAACTTCCCCGATGATGTCACATATACCATTGGCCGCAGCACGCCGGCCAGGGACTGGAATTTTGCCCAGTGGGGCTGGTACAGCAAAAAGCCCTACTGGACGATCAAATTCAATATGCCGAAACAGCAGCATGGCCAAGCAACGCTGACGTTCGGCTTCTGCGCTGCATTAATGTCGCGTGGCGGACTGGCGGTAACGCTGAATGGCAAACGTATCGCGGTGCTGCATTTGACAAGATCCGGAGCGGCGGTGTATCGCAGCGGTGGGCAGGACAGCAAATACCAGGTGCGGTATGTGAAATTTAATGCGAATCGGCTCCAGGCCGGGCTTAATCGCATCACGCTGGGCTTTACCCGAGCCTTCAAAGCGCCGGCAACATACGCGCAGCAGATGCGCTATCACCCGACACCCATTGGCGCGGTGATTTATGACGCGATTCGACTTCAAGTTCAGCATTAAGTAATGATTTCAAGGAATGATTCATGCGACTCAAAGCCGGTGTGTTAATGTTATTGGCTGTCCCGGCCATGGCGTGTGCGGCGGCTTCCGCCATTACCGTACCCAATATTT
Source organism: Planctomycetota bacterium (assembly GCA_021810145.1). Classification (GTDB taxonomy): domain Bacteria; phylum Planctomycetota; class Phycisphaerae; order WQYP01; family WQYP01; genus JAMDCX01. Next base: position 8,717 of record JAJZJL010000020.1, read on the forward strand.
TCAGCAGCCACATGGTGCTTCAGCGGATGATGAAAGATCCCGTCTGGGGCACCGCGGCAGCGGGTGAAAAAATAACGGTTCAATTCGCCGGTCAGACCGTAAAGACACGGGCCAACGCTCATGGCCGGTGGATGGTTCATCTGGCTCCGATGAAAGCCAGCGCCAAACCGCGAACGCTGGTGGTGCTGGGGAAATCATCCCGCCTGACTTTTGATGATGTGCTGGTGGGGGAGGTGTGGCTTTGTTCCGGACAGTCCAATATGGAATATCCCCTGCATGGCTGGTTTCGCGGTGGGCACGGCAAACAGGCTGTGGCAAAAGCCAATTATCCGCTGATCCGGATCATTAACCTGCCGAGCATCGCGGCATCCCACCCCAGGCATAACTTTCCGGTTTGGAATCCAATATTGGGGCGTTGGAACGTCTGTACGCCGAAAACGGCGCAGAGCTTTTCGGCGGTAGGGTATTTCTTTGGCCGAGATTTACAGCGAAAAATCCATATCCCCATCGGATTAATTCAGTCGGCCTGGGGCGGCACACGCATTGAACCCTGGCTGCCGGCCATTGCATATAAAGAAACGCCGGCCCTGCACAAGCAGTGGCAGTGGCTCAAGAAAGCCGAAGCAAAATACCCGGCTTATCAGCGTGCACTGGGACCTTATATGCGGCGTGTGCGAGCATGGTTGAAAGTGGCTGCGGTGCAACGGGCGGCGGGGAAACATGTTTCGCCCCCGCCTGTACCGCCGGTGGATCCCATCGCCGGAAACAAGCAGAACCCCACCGCGATATTCAATGGCCGCATCAGCCCGCTGATACCCCTGGCCATTCGTGGCGTATTGTGGTATCAGGGGGAGAATAATGTCGGCAATAAAAGCATATACTATTATAATCATCTCGCTGCATTAATATCATCATGGCGGCGGCTCTGGCATGAAGGCGATATGCCTTTTCTGCTGGTTCAGATCGCCCCTTTTGATTATGCCCAATATTCCGGCAATCATCTCCAGGAGCCGGAGATATGGCAGGCACAGCAGTGGGCGGCGGAACGCCTGCCGAATTGTGCCATTATCAGCACGCAGGATGCCGACAGCCCCAATCAGGGGCATCCGGTTAACAAACGGCCGGAAGGATATCGCCTGAGCCAATTGGCGTTGGCCAAAGTCTATGGCTTTAAGGATATTTATCCGTACAGCCCGATGTTTAAGTCCATGACGGTTCACGGCGACACGGCGGTTGTGACATTTTCACATATTGACGGGGGGCTGGCCTCGCGGAACGGCAAAGCCCTGAACTGGTTTGAAATAGCCGGAGCGAATCATACATTTGTGCCTGCGCAGGCACAGATTGTCGGCCGCAAGGTCGTGGTGCGGGCTGCGGAAGTCAAAAAACCTGAATTTGTCCGCTTCGGATGGTATGACACGGCCATGCCGAACCTGATTAATAAGGCGGACCTGCCGGCCATGCCCTTCGAGGCGGCGGCAACCAAATAGAACCAACGGGTGATTTTTATTAAAGGACGTCAACCAATGGCAAGCGGCAAAACAATTTGCGCCAATCGTCGTGAGTTTATCAAACTCGCCGGACTTACGGGGCTTCTGGGATTGAGCCTCGGCGAGGGATCTACTTATGCCATGATTGATTCTCCGCGGCGGCATTTCTCCGCGCCGGATCGAATCCGATACGATGGCCTGAGTCTGTTTGTTGAAAACAAGCCTTTTTTTCTTTTCAGCGGTTCATTCCATTATTGCCGTTGTCCGAAGGAATTGTGGCGCGATCGCTTCGCAAAAATTAAAGATGCCGGCTTTAACACCGTGCAGACCTACGTGCCGTGGAATCTCCATGAGCCGGAAATGCCGGCCGATGCGGACGATTATTCCAGAATTGATATGACCCTGTTGGACGAGTTTCTCACGATGTCCGCGGAATTTGGCCTTTATTCAGTGGTTCGCGTCGGGCCATATATGTGCGGAGAATGGGATACCGGCGGCTATCCGCAATGGTTGATTGCCAAAATGCCGCGGCATTATCGTGGCATGTGGGTGCGCAGCGACAATGCCGAGTATACAAAATGGGCAAATCACTGGATGCACTCGGTCTGTCAGACCGTGGCCCGACATCAGATTATCCACAAACCGGTGGGGCAGAACGGCGTTATTCTGGTACAGGTGGAAAATGAGTACGGCCTGATCGGTGTGCCGCTGAATCAGAAGAAGAAGCATCTGGAAGATTTGATCCAGCAAGCCTGGAAAAACGGTATTCACGTGCCGCTGTTTACCAATCTCGCGGGCTTTATCATCGGCAGTCGCGCAAAAATTGCCGGTCAGGTTTTTGATACCATTGATCGTTATCCCGGCTGGCAACTTCCAGCCATGGGGCACCGCATTAAGCATTACCGCACCGCGCAGAAAGACGCCCCGGTGATGGCCGCTGAAATGCAGGGCGGTTATTTTACCAGTGTGGAAGCTACGCCCACACTTAAAACAGATGTCGATTACTACCCGGATAATATCAGTCCGGAACAAATCAATGCCTTAACGCTCTATTCCATGCAGCATGGAATGACCGCCTTGAATTACTACATGCTTTTCGGCGGAACCAATTTCGACGGTCGAGCCGGGCTTAATGTGGCAACAACCTACGACTATAGCGCACCGATCCGGGAATGTGGGGGTGTGGGAGCAAAATGGCTGAAAGTTAAAGCCATCGGTGAAATGCTTAAAGCCCACGGTCCGGCACTGGCGCGGGCAATTCGTACGCCGATAAAAACCCGGGGAGCCGGAAAATACATTCAAGTGGGCGCTCGCCGCGCAACCAACGGTGATCTATATATTTTCGTATTTAATTCCGATCGCGCAAACCGGCAAAGCGGTCGGTTTACCGCGTCTGCCGGCACGCACCGAAACCTGTCAGTGCCGTACCAGTTGGCGGCCGGTGATTTTAAAATTCTGTATCTGCCCGCGAACGCCGGCGCTGCGGCCGACGGTCAATGGCTGCCGGAACCGCAGCATCTGCCCGAACGTCCGACCGATATTCCCGCGGAAGTTCCCATTCGATCCGTAAAAATCCGGGCCGATGAAATGCCTTTAAACTGGACGGCCGTATCCGATGGAAAATCGCTGGCGGACTTGGGTGTTTATGACAGCGGATTGAGTTATTACCGCGCCGCGATCAATGCCGCCGCGCATGGCCAATCAGGTTCAGCCGCATTGGCTGTGACTTTGGCGGCTCAGGATTCTGTGATTGCCATGGTGAACGGAAAACTGTGCCTGCCGGTTTCCAACAGCGGTTCGCCGGCTGTTTTGCCGCTATCGGGGAATGTTTCGGGCACTCTGCAAGCAACGCTGCTCTATGAGAATATCGGTCATGCCAACAGCGGTTGGGCCATGCAGGAGGCGTTTGGTATTCAGAATACCGGAATCATGCCATACAGTGCTCATGAAGGCGTCATTTCCGAATGGCGGATGCAGGCCATCAAACTTCCCCGCCATGTTGACCGGCTTCCGGGAATTCGGCCCAATGCCGATGATAGCGCGTGGCGCAGGGTAAACGTATCAAGCCTGCGACCCCGTCAAATAGGCCACCGCAAAGCCGCGATCTATCGCTCTGCGATCAACCTTACCGCTGAAGAATTGCGGGCCGGGAAAACGGTATTGCGTTTTGGCGTGGTGTCCAGCCGCGGCTGGCTTTATGTCAATGGCCGTCCCATGGGGGAAATGGGAGGTGTCGGCTCCGCGGTGGATATGGCCAGGGCACTGCATGCCGGGCGCAATGTCATTGCCATTGTGGTGCAGGAATTGGGGCGATGGGGAGGCATCGGATATCCGCAGTTGCTGCATCATGCCAATGCCTGGGGCCGACAGGCCGGAACATTAATGCTCTCCGGCAAGCCTGCCGGGCTTGTGCATGGCTGGCATAAGCCCGAGTATGACGATTCCCGGTGGCCGTCCCACCCGATCGGTTCCAATGGCCATAATCCACCGGCTTTGTTGAACTGGTACCGCATGGAATTTACTCTGCCGGCTGTGGCAAAACATATCTGGGTTCCCTGGTGTCTGAGGCTGGAGGCTTCAGGAAACGGATTTATATATCTCAATGGTAAGCCGATGGGACGCTATTGGCAAAATGGCGGCCAGCGGGAATTTTATATGCCGGACAATTGGCTTGAACCGGCGGGGAAGAAAAACGTTCTGGCTTTGTGTCTGCGTCCGGTGGATACATCCACGGCTGTTTCCAGCGCGGCTGTTGTGCCCTACCGCGTATATGCGGAGTACCGATCGGCATAAGGCATCAGGATTTGATTTTCGGTTTATTGGGGCAGTCGGGGCTTTTGCCGCGTAAAAGGTTTTTGGCCAGAACCCCCGGTGCTTCACGGATTGCCCGAATGGGGTCAAAAGCCACCGCCGCCATGCGGTAGCGGAGGAATTCGGTAAATCTCCCCGCAAAAAACGCCTGACGGGATAAGTCGCACAGTTGCGCAAAGTGAAAATCACGCTGAATCTTCCACGCAATATTCAGTGATCGGCGACAGTCCGGGCAGGTCCGTCCCAGCGACGCGCGGTACTTGCGCTGAATGCGGCACTCCATCGTAAAGCGGCTCTTAACGCCCGAAAGATGTCCCGGTGTGCCTTCCTGATATTCCGCCAGCACTTCGGGAATTCCGGCAAGAATGTATTTGTTCGCGATTCGAATGCACAGTTCCCAGTCTTCCGAGGCCACCAGCGTTTCGTCAAATCCGCCCACTTCCAGCAATACATCCCGCCGCACCATCATGGCTGTTGGCCACGGAATTCGCAGGGCCAGCACATCATGGATATCCAGTGCGTCACCCGGGTAATACAGTCCCTTGGTTCCACCACGCTCGGTATGCTCCACTCGAATGGCACAATGCGCCGCACCAATGGCGGCAGTGGAAAACAAAGCGGCCTGCCTTGAGAGCTTTTCCGGATGCCAGGTGTCATCGGAATCAAGAAAGGCAATCAATGTGCCCCCCGCCTCCCGTATGCCGCGATTTCTCGATGCACTGGCACCGGCATTGTTCTGATGAAAATAGCGCACCGCGGAACCATATTCCGCTACCACCGACGCGGTATGATCCGTCGAGCCATCATCAATGACAATGATTTCATTGTTTCGGTGCGTCTGCATCAGAACGCTGTCAATGGCGCGCGGCAAAAGCGCGGCACGGTTGAACGTTGGAATAATCACACTTATCAATGGTGGGGCGGCGGAAGTCATCAGGGCAATCTATAAGAGTCAAATAAAACCAACAGCTTGTGCGTTTATTTACTCTCTGCCTTCAGGTCCTTGCCCGCACGGAGCAAAGACCGGAATATTGTCATCCTTGCGAAGGCGGATTGTCATGGTCACATCCGCCGGCTGCGCCGTACCTGATTCGCAACACGTTTCCCGCAATCATGCCCGGTTTCATCATTTTTAAATCATAATCGTGTGCGGCCAGTCTGGTGTTATCATCGTAACGGCCATCGCGGCTCGACAAGCCTTGAATCACCCGGATATCCAGGAAAGGAGAATGGGCGAAACATTTCCGGCAGGAACGATTGGAATAGATTTCATCGCTGCCAAGGGTTCTGCCATCGTAACCGGCTGCGGATGTTTTCAGAATGTTTCTGCGACTCAATGGCATATAAACTCCTGAGCCATTCCGGCAGCCGCGCTACCATTTTCCAACCGAATGCACCGTGCAAGGGTTGTCAAACGCGGCGGGGGCCTTACGGCAGTTCCGTGTGGCCCATCAGATACAGATCGCACTGTCGCGCCGCGCCGCGGCCTTCATTGATCGCCCAGACCACCAGAGATTGCCCGCGGCGGCAATCACCGGCCGCAAATACGCCCTCTACGGAAGTCGCATATTTGCCGTAATCAGCTTTGAAGTTCGAGCGTGGATCGGTTTCCAGCCCCAGTTGTTTCACAATGGTTTCCTCCGGGCCGAGGAACCCCATGGCCAGCAGCACCAGGTTGGCCGGCCAGATTTTTTCCGTTCCCGGCACTTCGGTCATGCTGATTTTTCCGTTGGTTCCGGTCCATTGCACTTCAATGGATTTCACCGCTTTGACATTTCCGTTTTCATCGCCGATGAATTCTTTGGTCAACAGGCGGTAGTTCCGCGGATCCTGCCCGAACGCGGCCGCCGCTTCTTCATGGCCATAATCGGTACGATAAATTCTTGGCCACTGCGGCCATGGATTATCCGGTGCCCGTGTGCCCGGTGGCTGGGGCATAAGTTCAAAATTTACCAGGCTTCTGCAGCCGTGCCGCAAAGATGTGCCGATGCAGTCCGTGCCGGTATCGCCGCCGCCGATGACAATAACATCCTTGTCTTTTGCGGACAGATATTGCCCGTCCCGCAGGTTGGAATCCAGCAGGCTTTTGGTATTGGCATGCAGGAACGGAACGGCAAAGTGAATGCCGTTAAGCTCACGTCCCGGAACTTTAAGATCGCGCGGTTTGGTGGCCCCGCAGGCTAAAATCATGGCGTCGAATTCGTGCATCAGTTCATGCACATCCACGTCTTTACCGACGTGCGTATTGACCACAAACTTGACGCCTTCCTGTTCCATGAGCTTCGTGCGCCGCTCCACCACGGCCACTTTGTCGAGTTTCATGTTCGGAATGCCGTACATCAGCAGACCGCCGACGCGATCGGAGCGTTCAAAAACCGTTACCAGATGGCCGGCCTTATTAAGCTGATCCGCGGCGGCCAGTCCGGCCGGGCCTGATCCGATCACCGCCACCTTTTTACCCGTGCGCATGGCTGGCGGCCGGGGAACCACCCAGCCATTCTCCCACGCATGATCGATAATGGACTGTTCAATATTTTTAATGGTCACCGGCGGTTCATTAATGCCCAGCACACATGAACCCTCGCACGGAGCGGGGCATACGCGGCCGGTAAATTCCGGAAAATTATTGGTGCTCCACAGCCGGATGATGGCCTGTTTCCACTGATCTTTATAAATCAGATCATTCCATTCCGGAATAAGGTTATTGACCGGACAGCCGCTCTGGCAGAATGGCACGCCGCAATCCATGCACCGCGCTCCCTGCGTGCGCAGCTTGGCATCCGGCAGATGTTCATGAAATTCATTCCAGTCCAGCACGCGCAGGCTCGCCTGGCGGCTGGCGGGAATTTCCCGCGCAAATTCCATAAAGCCGGTAGGTTTACCCATGACCCACCTCCTGCTTCATCTTGCCGCCCGCCATGGCCGCCTGTTTCTCCAGTGCTTTGCGATACTCAATGGGCATAACCTTGTGGAATCGCGTCAGACTGGTATTCCAATCAGCCAGAATGGCTTTTGCCACCGTGCTTCCTGTAAGCTTCTGATGCTCTTGAATCAATTCTTTCAACTCGGAAATATCTCCTGGATCAACGACCTTTTCCAATTCCACCATGGCCAGATTGCAGCGGGCCAGGAAAATATCTTCCGGATCGTACACATACGCTATGCCGCCGGACATGCCCGCGGCAAAATTGCGCCCCGTAGGCCCCAGAATCACCGCCCGGCCGCCCGTCATGTATTCACATCCATGATCGCCCACCGCTTCCACCACGGCGCTGGCTCCGGAGTTTCGTACACAGAACCGTTCGCCGGCAACGCCCCGGAAATATGCTTTGCCGCTGGTGGCTCCATACAGCGCCACATTGCCGATAATAATATTCTCCTGAGCCTTGAACGTGCTGCGGCGATCCGGATATACCACAATGGTTCCGCCGGAAAGTCCCTTGCCCACATAATCGTTGGCATCACCTTCCAGTTCAATTTCCACGCCCCGGGCCAGCCACGCCCCCAGGCTCTGTCCGGCCGAGCCGTTGAACTTGAGATGAATGGTATTAACCGGCAGGCCTTCTTCACCGTAGCGCTTGGCAATCTCATGGCTCAGTGTTGTGCCGACGGTCCGGTTGATATTCTTGATCGAATATTCCAACCGCACCGGCTTCCGTGTTTCCAGGGCCGCTTTGGCATCGCGGATGATTTGATTGTCCAATGCCGCTTCCAGGCCGTGATCCTGCTTTTTCGTGGCATATACGTCCACGTTGTCATAGATTTTCACCGCCGGGGAAAGTATCGGCGTAAGGTCCAGTCCCTGCGCTTTCCAATGTCGAATCGCGTCGCCAACTTCTAGGCGGTCCACGCGGCCGATGAGTTCATTAAATGTTCGGAATCCCATATAAGCCATGAGTTCACGAACTTCTTCCGCCAGCAGGAACATGAAGTTCACCACATATTCCGGTTTGCCTTCAAATTTTTTCCGCAGTACCGGATCTTGCGTGGCAATGCCCACGGGGCAGGTATTCAAATGGCATACCCGCATCATGATGCAGCCCAGCGTTACCAGCGGAACCGTGGCAAAGCCGAACTCCTCGGCTCCCAGCAATGCTCCAATAATTACATCCCGCCCGGTCTTTAACTGCCCGTCAACCTGTACGACAATGCGGCTGCGCAAATCGTTAAGTACCAGCGTCTGATGCGTTTCCGCCAGACCGAGTTCCCATGGCGTGCCGGCATGTTTGATGCTGGTCAAAGGCGAAGCGCCGGTGCCGCCATCATGACCGGCGATGACCAGATGATCCGCATGCGCCTTGGATACGCCAGCCGCAACGGTTCCCACGCCCACCTCCGCCACCAGCTTCACGCTGATGCGGGCGGCGGGATTGGCGTTTTTCAGATCATGAATAAGCTGGGCCAAATCCTCAATGGAATAAATGTCATGATGCGGTGGGGGACTGATCAGTTGCACGCCCGGTGTGGCATGGCGCAAACGCCCGATGTAGTCATCCACCTTATGGCCGGGTAACTGCCCGCCTTCGCCGGGCTTGGCGCCTTGCGCCATTTTAATCTGCAATTCGTCCGCGTTGGTCAGATAATTAATCGTTACACCAAAGCGGGCGCTGGCAACTTGCTTAATCGCCGATCGTCGGGAATCACCATTGGCTTCCCGCTTGAAACGCCGTGGATCTTCGCCACCTTCACCCGTATTGGATTTTCCGCCAATGCGGTTCATGGCAATGGCCAGGCTCTCATGAGCTTCCGGTGAAATGGACCCCAGGCTCATGGCCCCGGTGGCGAAACGTTTGACGATTTCGCTCGCCGGTTCAACCTCCGCCAGCATAACCGGGCTATCACCCGGCTTGAGTTTAAATAATCCGCGCAGCGTGCAAAGATGACCGCTTTGCTCATTAATGAGTTTGGCGTAGCGGGCATAGGCTTCGCGGCTGTTGCCGCGGGCGGCTTCCTGCAGGCTGGCAATCGATTCCGGATTCAACAGATGCTGTTCACCATGCTTCCGCCACGAATATTGTCCGCCTTCCGGCAGTACCGGCAGGCGCACTTCACCTTTATCCGCCGGAAAGCCGATTTCATGGCGGCGCAGCGCTTCCCGGTGCAGCACCGGAAAATCCACTCCGTCAATTTTTGAAACCGTTCCGGCAAAGCATCGGTCAATGACATTGCGGTGCAGGCCGATGCCTTCAAAAATCTGGGCACCCTTGTAGCTTTGCAGCGTGGAAATGCCCATTTTGCTCATGACTTTAAACAGGCCCTTGCCCGCGGCCTTGATATAATTTTTCACCAGCTTGTCATCATCAATCGCGGAATCGATCAGGCCTTCGCGCCGCAGGTTCCATAGCGTTTCAAATGCCAGATACGGATTAATCGCATCCGCTCCATAGCCGATGAGCATGGCATGATGATGCACTTCCCGCGCTTCGCCGCTTTCCAGTACCAGGCCGATGCGCGTGCGTGTGCCCTGCCGCACCAGATGATGATGCACCGCGCCGCATGCCAGCAGTGCCGGCAACGCAACGTGGTTTTCATCCATGGTTCGATCAGTCAAAACCACCAGCGGATAACCCTGTTCGATGGCTTGTGACGTTTCCCGGCAGATGCGCTCCAGCGCGTCGGTCATCGCCGCTTCGCCGCCATTTCGATCAAATACCGCATCAATCGTGCGGGTCTTCCAGCCGCGATGATTCATGGTTTTGATTTTGGCCAGTTGCTCATTGGTTAAAATCGGCTGCGGCAAAAGCAACCGGTGGCAGTGCTCTTCGCCGGCCTCAAGCAAATTGCGCTCCGGGCCGATGTAGCTTTCCAGACTCATGACAATATATTCTTTATCAGAGTCCAGCGGCGGATTGGTTACCTGTGCAAAGGATTGTTTGAAATAATCGTAAACCAGCCGCGGCTGATCGCTTAAACATGCCAGCGCCGCATCATTGCCCATTGAACCAATGGGTTCCAAGCCGTTGGTGCCCATGGGCAGCAGCAGCTTCATGAGATCTTCCGTGGTATACCCCAGGCACTGCGCCCGGGTCAGCAGTGTTTCAGGGTTAAATCCCGGAATCTCCGCCGGTTTCGCCAGCTCATCAATGGTCATGCGCTGGTTTTGCAGCCATTGGCCGTAAGGGTGTTCCCCGGCCAGGGCTGATTTGATCTCGGAATCATCAATAATGCGGCCCTGCTCGAAATCTACCAGGAACATGCGCCCCGGTTGCAGCCGGCCTTTTCGCTCCACATTTTCCGGCGCCACCGCCAGCACACCGACTTCACTGGCCATGATGACCAGATCATCTTTGGTTACATAATATCGGCTTGGGCGCAGGCCGTTGCGATCCAGCACGGCACCAATAAGGTGGCCGTCGGTAAAAGCCACTGAGGCCGGGCCGTCCCACGGTTCCATCATGCAGGAGTGATATTCATAAAACGCCCGCCGCCGCGGATCCATGGATTCATGGTTCTGCCAGGCTTCCGGAATCATCATCATGACCGCGTGCGGCAAAGAGCGGCCATTCTGCACCAGCATTTCCAGGCAGTTATCAAATTCGCCGGAATCCGATGAATCCCCTTCGATCACCGGTTTAATGAGATCCAGTTCCGCCCCAAACGGTCCGCCGGCAAACATGCCTTCCCGGGCATGCATCCAGTTGCTGTTGCCGCGCCGGGTATTGATTTCACCGTTATGGGCCATAAAACGCATCGGCTGCGCCCGGCTCCATGACGGAAATGTATTGGTGCTGAAACGTGAATGTACCAGTGCCAGGTGCGTCTGGTAATCCGCATCCATCAGGTCGGCCCGGAAATATTCCCGCACCTGTGCGGAAGTCAGTTGCCCCTTGTATATCAGCACCGTTGTGGACAAACTGCATACATAAAAGTAATCCGATTGCGGCAATTCAGCCGCCCGAACGGCTTTCGTGGCCTGCTTGCGCACGATGTAAAGTTCCCGGTCCAGCGCATGTTGATCCATGCCTTTGGGGCCGGAGATGAAGACCATTTTCATCCGTGGCTCGGTGCGTCTGGCGGAGTGGCCGATCATGCTGTTATCCACCGGCACATCCCGCCAGCCCAATAAGGTCAGCTTCCGCTGCCCAATAGCCGTGGCAAACGCCTGTTCGCACCACACCCGTTGTTCATTATCCGAGGGTAAAAATACAATTCCCACGCCATACTTCCCGGCTTCGGGAAGCGTTATCCCCGCGTCTTTTTTGGCAACCTTCACCAGAAAAGCATGCGGCAATCCGGTGAGAATGCCGGCCCCATCGCCGGTATTTTCCTCGCAGCCGCAGGCCCCGCGATGTTCCATGTGCTCCAGCATGGTAAGGGCATCGGAGACAATAGACGGGCTTTTGCGGCCTTTAATGTGCGCAATAAAGCCGACGCCGCAACTGTCATGTTCAAATTGTGGATCGTAGAGACCCAGCTTTCCGGGCTTGAATCCCGGGCCATTGTGTGGTTCCAACTTACAAACCTCCATGCCTGAGGCATACCCTCGCTTCAAACAATTCCTGCCGCTACCCTGCGATATCTATAAAACCGCAAGTCCTTTATTCTACTTGTGACGGGCCATGGGATCAAATATTCCGCAAGAGCCATAAAATTCGGACATCGGTGCTATGGAACAAGCGGGAAGTTTCGGATAGGATGTCGCAAACCAACGGGGCGTAGCTCAGCTTGGCTAGAGCGCTTGGTTCGGGACCAAGAGGTCGCAGGTTCGAATCCTGTCGCCCCGATTATCTGGAGAAACAAGCCCTTTGGTGAGGACATCAAAGGGTTTTCTCATTGAAAAATCAAGCTTTTCTTCCTTTAACGTCAAGTTCAAACAAACAATTTCCAGTAGCTGCCGCTTTTCCTGGCTTTCCGCTGTAAGCCATTTATCTTTCAGGCTTTGTGAAAGTTCAAACACTTTCAACGCCAAATCCCCATGTTCATCACGGCCCCGGCCTTGGGCTTGCAACTGCAATTCCAGACTCGCCAGGCGATCCCGCAATTCTGTATCCTTGGCCGCATAGGTATCGGTGGTGATTTCTTCCATGATCCGCAGATTCAATAGCCGGTCCCGGAATTGCTTCGCTTGCGTAATCTGCCGCTGCAAATCCTTGGCTGTATCTTCGGTTTCACTCCGCTGCCGTTTAGACCATGCCAACAGGCTTTGCTGGAACCATTGCCGTAGATCATCGGGCAGACGTATGCGATCAAACAGGGCCAGAACCTGCACATCCAATGCCTGTTCCGTCAGGCGAATGCGTGGATGGCTTGGGGCGGTGTACTTGCTGCATCGGTAATAGACATATTCCCGCCCGGTTTTCTTTTTCGTTACCGACTCCCCGGTAATCACCGCGCCACAGTGCCCACAGGTTATCAAGCTGCCCGCATAGGTGAGATCATGGCCCTGGTACCGCTTTCCGCCCAGCAGAACCTGTACACGGTCAAATGTGGCCCGATCCACCAAGGGCTTATGCTTCCCGGCATACCATTGGTCTTGGTACCGTACTTCTCCGATGTATGCCCGATCCCGCAGAATGGAATGCACTTTGCTGCGTGTCCATTGAGGCATGGTATCAATGTACGTGATATTCTCCGCTTCCAGCTTCTTACGCATACTGTCAATGGTGTGGTTTTCATAGGCGTACATCTGAAAAAGACGTTTAACTTTCTCCGCCTGTTGGTCATCCACTTCAATCAACCCCCGGCCATCAATTCGGATATTCCGGTATCCGTAGGGCGCAGCACCGCAGAATAATCCGCTCTGCACTCTCCGGGCATGACCCTCCCGTACATCCAACCCTTGCTGTTCCGTGGTGTAACTGGCGAACATGGCCAATTGCCGCCGCATCATTCTCCCAGCCGGGCTATTGTCGGTGGGCTGGCTGGTGGAGATGAACGGAATGCTGTATTCCGATTCCAGCCTTTCAAGTTCAATGTAGTCATAGAGATTCCGGGCCGCCCGATCCACTTTGTAAAATAGCAGGCCGTCTATCTCGGCGGCGTGTTCCATGGCGTAGGCAATAAGTTCTCGGAAGGTTTTACGTTCATCCCGCCGGGTGGCTGTTTCGGCGATCCGGTAAAGCTTCGTAATGCTGCCATCGTGCCGCTGCGCATAAGCCCGCAAAGCATCTTCCTGTACGTCCAGTGAAAAGCCTTCACGTTCCTGTTCCCGACTGCTGACCCGTGCCAATGCTACATACCGTTTCATGTTTGTTGACCCCCGACAAGACCCCAAAGAGATTACCAACATTCAATAGAATGCCAATAGCATCCTTGGCCGTCAAGGGTTCACTGTAATAGGGCTGCCAGACACGTAGCGTCTCGGCAATCAGATCGGCGGTTATCCAAGCAGGTAAACCGACGGGCACAGCCCGCGCGGTGGCGGCATCAGGATCAACCCGCCGGTCAACCGGTGCGTTGAGCACCCTGTCTTTGGAGAATCCATTTATGCGTTGCATGACCATCCCACCGCCAGTCGGCGCAAACATCCGTCTATTGCTCCGCGTGAAGTCAACCCGCAGGCCCACGCGAATAAGGTGGCCGCCGGAAAACATACAAGTCCAGTCGGACCACCCTAACATCATACGAACACAGTATGGCACTGTCATTATCAAAGTCAATGTCATTATTAAATACAATTAGCGTTGCGCTGCTATGCAGCCTGATGCGCAACTTGCCGAGGGGTGGAGAGCTATGTAAACTTTGTCTCTTATGACCAAGCGAAACAAACCAGTAAAGGCCGCCAGGAACGTCGGCAAGCCCTTGACCGTCCAGAGAACGTACCGGTTCAATACCGAACTCTTTGAATCCTTTGAGGAAGATTGTGCCCGGCACTTGGCCAATCCCAAGCTGGTACTGGAGGCGCTGATTCTCTATTGGCTGGAAGGCGACGCCAAGACCCGCAGCGCCATCGCCATGCGGCACCGCCAACGGTTTGGATTGTCATCCCAGGACGAGTGATTCGCCCCTCGGCATCGGCTCCTATCATTACCAAGACGCCACGCCGCGGCGACGTTCCAACCGGCGGCATCAATCGTGTCATTACCGTGCTTTGCCCTCGGCTTGCGCCGGGCAACCGTCGCGCCCTCGCTATGTTCCACTTCGCTCCGTCACGTCGGATTGCTCCGGCTCCAACCGGTGCCAAGCACTGGCCGAAACACACTCCAGACCGCCCGCCTTGGCTTCCCGCCCCCTGACGTGGAAGGCCAAGGTGGGCTATGTTGTTGGCACAACCGGATCGACGAGGGGGATGGTTTTGGCTCGCTCCATGGCACCGACAAGGTGGCGTTCCGCACCGTTGCGCGCCGTCCCGTGTTGGCAGATGGCCACGCCACCAAGAAGAATACTTGCGCTTTCCCGCGCAGGCTTTTCGCGTTGCTTGTATCGCGGTTCAACGGCTCCCGGCGATGCCGACTGGCCGCGGCAACAGGCTGTCAAGCAGGCCCTATTTTTTCCCGGATCAGGCCGTCTGAACAACCGCCAAGGTTCCCCGAAAACGCGCCCACAGTGCGCTCCGCGAAACCCCAATAGCCTTCCTCGCCCGGTTCCCCAAGCCGTCATTTTTCATGTTGAGCCGGACCAAATAACAGCGCATTGCCAAGCCAACCGACGCCGCCGTTACGCCCACCTCCGGACGGTAACTCTACTCGTGCGCAGCCCGGCCAACGGCTTGCGCCGAAGGTTCACCGCACTGCCAATGCGCTCTATTTTCGCGCCGTATCGGTGCGCGCTGAACGTCTGCCAAAATGACAAATGACCGTCCGAAGGGCGCATCCCGCGCAGCGCAGATTCCCCCTCCCGGCAACATTTGAAAGCTCGGCCCTGCAAGGTTTACACCCTGGCCGGAGGTGCCCATCAACTCCCAATTCCCCCTGCACCGCATGCCATAGCCGCCGCAGCATTTCGCACCGAGTGCCCCGCTTGCCCGCTCTTGCCCAGTTGATTGGCAACGTCTCAAAACCATCCCAAAGCGTTGATTTCAGCGATTGGAAAGTGGAAGGCAGGATAAAGGAGTTGGAACCCGGATTTTTGTATCTGCTTATTTTACCAGCACTTACAGGGAACCCAGTGTGTTTTTGTGGGTTCTTCCAGGTTCCATTTGGTTGCTATTGGCTGCCGGAAGCGTAACGCGGCGTATTACAGCGTACTGGCGTGATCATGAACGCGTTAAATTATATCCACCGCAGTTTTGCGGGCGAACCACGGGCCAAGTTGGCGATAGGCGCTTTTGCGTCCGGCGGCGCTGCTCATATCCGGCATTGACTGGATTAATCCAATGTTCGTCATCCTTGCGGCACTACCTCGTAAGGCCGATCGCCGTGCAAGCCTACCGTGGCTCACGGTCTTATCCAGAAGGTTCCCTGACCGCCATCTGTTTTCTTTCTTGACCGGATAGATAGTAGCGCGTTATCGTTGCCTCGTCGCCCCGATGTTGGTGACGCGCCCCAAGACTGCGGCAGCTCATTCGTAGCCGCTGGGCGGGGCGCGACAGATCATATTTTCTCGACGGAGCGCGCGTGGAACAGTTCACGGAATTCCTCAGCTACGCATTGGCGTCCATGGGCTTGGTGATTCTGGTCGTTTGGCCGGAAGACGGGCCGGGTGCGTTCGTGCGGGACAAGCTGCTCAGAAAACTGCTCCCCAGACCCGCGCACGGCGTATTGGATTGTTACATCTGTTTTGGTTTCTGGACGGGACTGCTTTTATCGGTTCCCTGGTGGTTCATGTACCGTCAGGACTGGATTTGGTTTGGCTGCCTGATGATCCCGGCGGTGTTCTGGCTGGTCATGGGGAAGTGGAAATAGCTGTTCGTAGTGGTTGCCTGAACCGGTGTGGGCGTGCGTACACATTCTTGACCGGATGGAACCATCTGGCACCGGAGGTGTCACGGAAGGTGGTCGGCGGCCAGTGCATGGTTTGTATCGCGCCTGGTATAACGGCGGGCCTAAATCCCAGGTGGTTGGCCAATGTGCCAGCGCGAAATTCACACCAGGCGTTTGGCATTCGTCTAGCTTGGGCAACGCGGTTCAGTGCCGCATGCGACCAGAATATTCCCGCCAGTGGGCGAAGTCCCATTCCGAAGTTCAAAAGCCCGTCATGCGTATCCCCGTGCCACCGGGCCGCCCACCAATCCGGCTCCGTTTTTAGATCGACAATATCGGCGGCTGCGACGTCAGAGTTCCAGACATCACGGTAGAAGTTTTGGGCGGTACAGTTGGGCAGGATATCGTACTCAAAGAAGATATAACGTCGGGCACTGGGGCGCTTGGGGCTGAGGAACCAGCGGTAGTATATTTTGTCACACTCCGAATAAGGGTCGACGATGGGCCAGCCGTAGTCGCTGTCTAGGCGTGCCACATCCACGGTTCCGGGGATAGCTGAGTGGTTCATCTGGTAAGCAATCGGAATCACCAGGTCGCGCGGGTGCAGTCGGATTAGCCGTTGGAAATGATCTTGCGCCGCCATATTCAACGGCCCGTAATGAAGGAACAGGATGGCCAGCTCGTCCATGCAGTTTTACCCCTGATCGGCTTTACTTCCGGATGGTATAACCATTTGCCCGTCCGCGTCGCCGATACTAAGGACGCCGCTGAGGCGCCGCCCCTGCAACGCGTGTTGGTCGAGCGGTGCCCGCGCTTTGTTTGGCTCTTGGCTGGCCGAAATGGTCGACGCCACCCAGCTCCGCCCTTGCTCGGTATGATGGCGAATATTCCTCTCTTGGGCCCAAGGGCCGTCGGTTCGGCGGGCACGTCACAGTTTAGCCCCGGATTGCGTTTCACAAAAGATATTTTCCCAGAAAAACTCGAACAGAAATCCGATGTGCAGATTGTCAAACCGCCGCCCGGCCAGCTGAACCTCTACCAATTGGGATAGGTCGTAGAGTTCCTGGTAGTAGCTTTTGGGCTGGCGGTGGATCAGGCGGCGGGAAACCGCGAATTGCGCCCCCCATGTGAAGCGGTAGTTGCTGATATCCGGATTGCGGCCCAAACGGCGCAGAAACTCAGCCTTAACCGAGCCGTCCACCGTCTGATCCGGCCACCCCCAATTCACAACCTGCTCCATGGTTTGGTGGTAATTGAAATCCGTCGTAAAATCCTCCTCTACGGCGGCGTACCGGCAAATGGGCAGCGGGCGGTGGAAAAACGGATCCCCCTGCACAAAGAACGTCTTTTCGGCCAGAGAATCGTAGCGATGCATAATGTGGTAAAGGTAGGTGCCGTATTCGCGCCCGATGTTGGGAAGGGAGATAAATCGGCGGTCGCCGGGGTCTTTACAATAAATCGTTGCATTATCCGGAAAGCAATCCGCCCACGCCACATCTTCCTTGTATTTGGCGATGGCGATCTCGAACTTGGACCGGTCCATCGGCACGGGCGGCTGCGGTTGCAGGCTCACGCGGCCGGGCCCCGCCCCGGAATCCTCGGACGCATTGCACCGCCGCCGCAACATTCCGGGCCGCCAGCGCTGATTCGGCAACGCTTGGAAATTTCCGGTGGTCATTTGCCCGGCAGACCAGTTCCAGACGGTTCCCCCGCAGAGCACCGCGTCGGGAAAGTTCGGGAGTCGGCTCCAACGTCGCACCCGTAGAGTGTGCAGGTCGGTATAAATGCCGCCGTTGGGGTGGAACACGACATTGCGCGCCAACTCCCGGCCCACCGGGCTTACAAGGCGGTAATTACGCGGCGCCCAGGGATCACTACCATCCGCTGGCTTCGGCAACTCAACGTGTGTAACAGCTTGGGACATGGCAGAATCTCCTTTTTCAACGTTCATCCCGGCACGGTTGCAACCACCGACTTGCGCGGCTTGCGCCGGGCCTAGTTCCGCCTCGCCGATCATGTAACTTCTTCGCCTTGCCGAGCGATGGTGCGCCATTGCGGTGCGTTCGCGTTCCGTCATGGCAAGAGCCGATCCGATCACTTGATGCATATCATAGTATCGGTAGTCCCCCAGCCTGCCTCCAAAGAGGACATTGGCTGGTGCCATACGGCGGTATTCCGCCAGGATCACCTCGTTGGCGGAACTGTTGATCGGATAATATGGTTCGGACGTGGCGCTCCACGGCACGGGAAATTCGCGTGTGATGATAGTGTGAGGCCGCCCTCGGCTTGCTTGGGGCATGAAGTGCTTAAACTCGGCCACGCGGGTAAAGGGCACATCAGCATCGCAATGGTTGACGATCGCACCGCCCTGAAAATCCTCAATGGGAAGGTCCTGTGTCTCAAATCGCAGCGTGCGCCAGTCCAGTTCTCCCCGGCTGCATCCAAAGAACCGATCGATCATGCCGGTGTACACAATTTTCGTCGCCAGGCGTTCCAATGCGGTGCGGTCCGCAAAAAAATCCGTGTCAAGGCGAACCTCGACGCCGGCGAGCAACTTCTCAAAGATGGCTGTATAGCCGCCGGTAGGGATTCCCTGGTAATTGTCGTCAAAATAATCATCGTTGAAATTAAGCCGGATCGGCAGGCGCTTGAGTATGGAAGCGGGCAACTCACGCGGGTGCTTCCCCCACTGTTTTTGGGTATAGCCGCGGAAAAACAACTCATAAATATCGCGTCCCACCTGGGAAAGGGCCCACTCTTCGAGGTTGGCGGGATTGGCAATGGGTTCACGCATAGAATCCAGCTTCGCCCGCGCCTGTTCCGGAGTGGTGACTCCCCACACCTGATGCAGCGTGGTGAGGTTAACAGGCAAGGAATAGAGCCGTCCCCGGCAGCACGCCTTGACCTTATGCCGATAGGGATGGAATTGGGCAAATTGGCCGACGTAATCCCATATCCGCCGGCTGTTGGTGTGAAAAATGTGCGGGCCGTAGCGGTGTACATCAATGCCGCCTACACTCTGGGTAAAGCAGTTGCCCGCGATGTGGTTGCGTTTATCTATGACCAGGCAACGGAAGCCGGCGTCGGTCATCTCACGGGCAAAGACCGCACCGAACAAGCCCGCGCCAACGATCAGGTAGTCAAATCTCGGCATGATTTTCTTCCCGCTTAAAATATTTCTTCTCGTCCGCTTGACTGAACCGGACGGATGAATTATAAGCACCGCTACGGTATATTAACAAGCGGAAGCTACCATGTTCGTAAATATATCAGCTAATCCACTTTATCGCACAACCGCAACGGCGGCGCTCCTGCGGCATGGGGGCAAAGCGCCGGGGGAAAATTCGAGCCCAAGCGACAAGCATATCCGCATCCCGCCAGCGGTAGCGCGGTCGGGGGAAGCTGGTTTTGTCTCTCCGCCGTCCGAGCGTCAGGCGCTAATGCGCCAGCGGGAGGCGGCGGCACGCGTTGGCCTTTCGGTTCGCAGAGGTTGTTGTGCGGGGCGGCGTTTGCGGGGCTAACTCCTGCAAAATCAATGGCGGCGTGGCATGGAAATCGACGGGAGGGGAGAATTCGGATCATGGGGGGGGCGAACTGGAAGGCCGGCGAGGCGTAGGGCGGACGCATTTCGGCGGGGCGTTTTAAGAATTGGAGAAAACGACTTATGAGTTACCAGCCAAACAATCCATACAATCCAACGAACCCTTGCCCCACGTGCCCTTGTCCGTTACCGCTCGGCGGTGCGGGTGGCGGTGGCGGTGGCGGTGGCGGCGGTGGTGGTGGCGGCGGTGGTGGAGGAGGAGGAGGTGGTGGTGGCGGCGGTGGCGGCGGTGGCGGTGGAGGAGGTGGCGGCGGCGGCAACGGAACCGGCCCGGCGATCGGTGCCGGCGGCGCACCGGTGGCCATTCGCGGTACCGGCGGCACGACTACGGGACACCCGACGCCCTTGGGAATTGGGCATGGTGGCACTGTCGGAGATCACGGCGGTGGCCATGGCGTCCGATCGTTGCCGCCAACACCGGTTGGCGGGCACCGGCTGGGCCGACCCCTTGGCATCGGTTCCGGAATTAATCCCGGCGGTCCCATGCAGCATTCCCACGGAGGTACGGGCGGTTCAGGGGGCGGTTCGGGAATTATGCCGCAGCCAGTTCCGGCGCAGCGCGGTGGCGGCTCCGGCGGGACTGGCACCCAACCGGTTGTCGGCGTCACGGCGAGGCCGCTTGGCACCGGTGCCAGCAGACCCATCCCAACGCTGGCGGCCGGAATGCCGGGCGTTTCGCTGGGCAACGGCCAACTCACCTTCACGATTGATCTCATGTCGCTTGCCGCGTTGGGCCAGGGCGCATGGTCGCTGGATTTGAATTACCTTTCCGGAGCCGGATT
This sequence comes from Planctomycetota bacterium, assembly GCA_021810145.1. Taxonomy (GTDB): domain Bacteria; phylum Planctomycetota; class Phycisphaerae; order WQYP01; family WQYP01; genus JAMDCX01. Next base: position 29,202 of record JAJZJL010000020.1, read on the forward strand.
GGATTCATTGCTGGGAATTGGATTCAACTTCACCCAAGGTTCGGTGCTCAGCACCGTCCCCGGCGGCGTGCAGATCGTCAGCGGCGCCAACTCATTGGAGAGCTTTACAGCCTTGGGCAGTGGCCAATACTCGTCAGCGAGCAATAACACCTCGTCCACGCTTGTCCGCCACAGCATCGGATTGGTTACTGAAACGTTTACGCTTACCAGCGGTGACGGTACCGTGGCCACTTATTCCGGAATAAATTCGCTGGTCGCCGTGCCGGGCAGGCTGCTCGCTTCCGCCGACCGTTACGGCAACACCCAGAGCTTTACTTGGGCGACGGCTGGCGGCGTCGCGCAGCTCACGAGCGTGACGGACAGCTATGGCCGCACGGTCAGATACAGCTATTACGGTTCGGAATACCGGTACAAGCTTCAGCAGGCCACGGACTACCTTGGGCGGCAGGCTAATTTTCAATATGATTCCGCAGGGCACCTGGTCGCTGCGGTACTGCCGTCCATCAACAAGGCCGCAGCGGGCAACGCCTTCCCCGGCGGCACGGCCTATGTATTTCAATACGATGTAAATAATCCGCGTCCGCAACGCCAGAATGATCTCATCGCGATATGGTACCCCAATGAGGTGCAGCCTTATCTGAACGCCACGCCCGGTTCCAGTGGCTTTCGCACTGTGGATGTGGCTTCTATTTATGCCTCCGCCACGCCGCGCTATCAAATATCCTATGGCCAGGATCCCACCGATACGGATATGTGGGGCCGGGTAGCCAGCGTGACCGCAGGCGGTGGGCCGGAAAGCGGCGTGGGCGGCACGGCTACCTATATTTATACTTCCAACCCCGCCGATTTGCCTACCAACATCACCAACGCCTACGATCCCATTGTGTTCCGGGCCATCGCCACCGACCGCAACGGCAACCAGAGCACTTCTGATTTCAACTCCAATGGGATGCCTGTGCGCGTCGAACAATTGGCCACACGAAACAAGCTGGTCGTCAACAACACCTCATTCCAATCTCCGAGCTGGGTGACATGGAATGTCTACGGCACAAACAATCTGGTTGCCGCGACCATTTACCCCGAGGGTAACAGTGTCCAGTACACCTATGAAAACGGGACCGTGCCGAATCTCGGAACGCCCAATAACTTCTACGCCCCGCGTGTGGGGCTGCTGCTGACGGAAACCCATTTGCCGGACAATAATTACAATGTACCCTTTTCCCGCTCCGGAAGCGGTGGGCAGAACATGCTCACCCGCCGGTATTTTTATGATCCAATATTCAACCAGCCATGTGCGATCATCGAAGAACGTGGCAACCCCGTTGCCGTCAATAGCGGTGCGAATGTCTACTACACGCCCCAGAATGGAACTGCCGCGCCCACCGATGCCAACCGGTCGGCTTATGCCACGATCACTTATTTTGATTATCAGAAGAATCAGACTTCCACCATTATCGACAATGCGCAGCTTCAAAGCCTGCTGGGCCTGACGGCAGCGCAGATCCAGACCCTTATCAGCTACGTTAACACCCAGATGGCCAACACCACGGGCACCGGCGGCATTCCGGCAGGCTTCCAGACCAATTTGGGCGACATCAACGGCGACGGCACGGGGAATGGCACGGGCGGCGCGGGGCCGCAGGAATCGGTAGCCGCACCGATGGTTGGCAACACCGTCAAAATCCAAAATCCGTCCGCAACGGTTATTGGTGCGACCAGCATCACCACGCAGAGCCGCATCGAATTATTCACCGTCAACGCGCGCGGCCAAACCACCACCCATACCGATGCTGAGGGCAATACCACCGTGTATGTGCGTTATCCGGAAAATGATCCCAATGGCGATGGCACCATTAATTCGGCCATGTCCAGCCAACAATATGGCCAGCTTCGCGAAGTGCACGTGGACGCCGACCCCAACGATGTCATGAGCCTCGTTGGAGCGGCCGGCGACTTGGTATCGTTTAAACAATCCGCCCTGATTAGCCGCTCCAACACCCCCGGCGTGTATCAGGATTTGGTCACACGATTTGAGGGTGACAGTCCCGCGTCCGCCGGATGCGTCACTTGCGCGTATGATGCCTTGGGAAATCCGACCGCAGTCACTGATCCGCGCGGCTTCACCACCACCACCGAACGCAACGAGGTGGGCGGGGTTTACCGCGCCGTCAGCGCGGCACCGTACAATTTCACCACCGAAATATATTTTGATGCCAATGGAAATGTCACCCGCACCGATAAACAGGACGTGCAGGTGCAGTTCGATTCCGCCGATCCCACCAGCTCTGATTATGGCCAATTCACTCCCACTGGCAGCGGCTTTACGGCCCATGCTCCGATGGCTGCCGGGCCGGGCGGTACGGTGCGGCCTGGCTGGTTTACCAACCTGTATACCTACAACATTCTTGACTGGAAAATTCAGGAAGATATCGATTCCTCCGGCTCCAATCCGGCCGATCTGATAACAACTTACAGTTTTGATCCCAACGGCAACACCATCAAGATCACCAAGCCGGAAGGCAATATCGTTGAATACGATTATGACGAACGCAATATCCGCATCGCCCAGCGTATCGGTTACACTACCGCGAACCCCGCTGTCGCGGCGGTCAGTATTTTTATATTTGATAACAACGGCAATTCTCTGGCGGCCATCGGCCCGGCGGAAAGGGGCACAGCCAGCAATTCTCTAACCGCCACCATCTCCGACGCGTTCAGCGATGGTTCCAGCCTGATTCACACCGGGGATTGGGTGCTCATGAACACCTTGGATGGCTTTGACCGCGTGACGCAGGCCACGGATGCCGTGGGCGGATATACCGCCTTCACGTACGATCCCGGCAGCCGACCCGTTGAGGCCGGCCATTACGGCACCGTGGGGGGAACCACGCCTGCTAACCGCGCCGGTTCGGAAAATCAATTGCTCGCCACGCAGGCCACGCGGTTTGATGAAGCTGGTCGCCGGTATGAGAACCAGAATAATGTTCTGCTCGCCGCAACCGTCGCACTGCCATCAGGCCGGGCCGTCACGCACACCGGAGGTGGCTTGGCCAGTAATTCCACCGCCAATGACCACAACCAGACGGTGACATTAACCACCGGCGGCGAAAGCTATGTGCTAACGCGCACGGTTTACGACCGGGCGGATAGACCCGTGCAGAGCATCGGCGATAATACCGCCGTGAGCACCACCGGCTATGACGGGGCCGGCCGGCCCATTGAGTCCATCGATCCGCTGGGTAACACGGTTACCAGGCAATATGATGGCAACTCCAATCCCATTCTGACCATCAGCACGGAAATCTCCACCATCACCGCACCGGCCACGGCTACGGAAACCTTCCAATCGGCAGTGTTCTATGACTGCCTGAATAAGCCCGTCGCGACAGCCACACAAGGTGCCGACGGCAGCTTTACCACGGATCTAACGCAAATATCATACAGCGATCAGGGTTCGCAACCGGCCACCATGTTTACCCTTTCCGGCTATGACAGCCGGGGCAATAAGTCCGTGACGGTGGACGCCAGGGGCAATTCGGTATTGCAAATATTCGATGGCGCTTCGCGTCCAATTGAATCGCAGCAGCTTATGCGGCAAAATGGTTTAGGTAATCAAGGCCCCGCGGCGAACAGCACATTCCAGTCCGCCGGGCGCGGCCTGATTCGCACGCAGACGCTTTTTGATGGTAATTCGCGGATGTTCCAGATGATTGATGATCGCGGGGCGACCACTGATTACAGTTTTGACACCTTGGATCGGCAGGTGGGCATGGAATTTGCCGACGGATCAACAAGAATTACCGCATACGATCTCGCATCGGATATAGTCACCTACACCGATGAAAACGGATCAAGGTTCAACAATGTCTGGGATTGCCTGGGAAGGCAGGTATACACCTTCATCACCCCGGCGTCCGGCATAGGCGGCACCACCCAACAAGCCTTCCAATATGATGGGCTGAACCGGCCGACATTGAGCCAGGACATTACCAGCAGTGGCACGGTGCAGGTAACATTCTTCTATGATTCCCTGGGCCGATCCATCGAGGAAGCACCGGTGACTTTAGGCACGGGCAGTCGCTATGTCACCAATACCGCGTTTGTGTCCACCCCAGGTACACAGTTCACCTATCCCAATGGTCGCGCGGTCAACAGCAATTATGATGCGCTGTACCGCAGGAAGCAGGTTATTGAGGCGGCTACCAGTGCGGTAATCGTAACCTGGCAGTTCTATGGCCCGGGCAGAATCGCCGAAGTGGTGCTGGCCAACGGCATTACGCAGAGCTTCCTGAATAACGCGAGAACCAACAGCAGCGTGCAAGGCGGTGTGGCCAATCCGCCGTGGGGTAATAACACCAGCGATCGGCTGGGTTATGACGGCAGTGGCCGAAACATCACCAAGCGGTATGTTAGCAGCACGCTCAATGCCCAGAATGGTTATGCGAATACGACAGCATTGGTTGGTAACACCACCGCGTATGACCGCACAAACAACAAGTTCTATGAACGGGCGCTTCAAGCGGAAGAACGGGACAGCCTGTACCAGCCGGTGGATAGCAGCGGCAACATCGCTACGCCGGTGCCGGGCTATGATAGTGTGAATCGGTTGTTGCAATACCAACGCGGAACCTTGGCGTCCACCGGCGGATATGAAAGCGCCGGCGGCGGTTCAATCACCGCGCCCATCACGCTGCCGAACACGGATCAAAGCCGCAACTACAATCTCGACGGTCTGGGCAACTGGAAGACCAGCGTGTACACGCCGGTGGGCGGCAGTGCCACCACCGATCAGCGCAATCATAATTATGTCAATGAAATCACTCAGCGCGCGATCACCGGCAGCAGCTCGGTTGTGTTCCAATATGACGGTGCAACCGGAGCGTCCAACGGCAATCTCAAGAATGATGGCACGTTAATTTATTCCTATGACGCGTTCAACAGGCCGATTCGGATCAATCGTGTGTCCGATGGCCTCGTCATCGCGACATATCTGTATGACGCGATGAATCGACGGGTTCGAAAAACTGTCACAAATGGTGGCCTCACGGGAAATATTCCAAACGGCGCGGTCGACTACATCTACCTGGGTAATCAGGTAGTGGAAGAACGCAGCGCCAGCAACGCGCCGATCCGCCAATACGTATGGGGGACCTATATCGACGAGTGCCTCCAGTTAACCACATTGGCGACACTGGGGCCGCAATCGCTGCCAGCCGGGGCGTACTATCTGTTGCAGGATCTGCTCTACCGTGCGGTGGCACTAACTAACGCCAGCGGAAGCATCATTGAGGCGTATGACACCGATGCCTATGGAAACACGTTAATCTTCACCGCGCCCGGCTCGGATGGTGTCTGGTTCACGGATGATGACACGCAATCGAGCTATGGTGTCAATGAGATTATCTACTGCGGGTATCGCTATGATCCGGAATCGGAACTCTATTACGTGCGGAATCGAACATATAATCCGGTCCTTGGCCGTTGGCTGCAGCGCGATCCGATCGGCTATGCCGGCGGCGTGAATCTGTATGAGTATGTCGGCGGCCGAGCGACGGACGCGGTGGATCCGGACGGGTTGCTCACCGAGGCCGATTGTGAGGCTCAAGCGAACAGGTGTGTGGACGACTGCTGGAACCGGCGGACCGATTGGCCGTATCGCCGTGACAAGTGGTGGTATAATAAATGCCAGGAGGATTGCAATAAAGGTTATTTGGACTGCCTAAAACGACTCAACCCGCCGGAGTGCCAAATACCGAGTCCAGCAATCGACATTGCAACGGGAGCGGGTGCTGCTGCAGCCGGAGCGGAAGATATAACCATCGGTGATGTTGTGGTTGATGTCATCATAGGAATTTTGGTGCTTTAAAATGGAATTGTAGGGACGGTTGCCTGCTTTTGTGGTATGTGAGCAGATGAGACTGTTTTTAAAACAGAGAATTATCGCTGGTTTGGGCTATGGTATTGGTAGCGGATGGAGGTCACGTTGACAGAGAAACACGGGGCCGCTGATATAACCAGAGAAGATACGCATTCAGATCGGCGGGGCCGAACCCTCGATGTGCTTGAAAAGATTGCGCAAGCCCACGCTGTTCGAAGCCGGGCACGGTCCGCCTTGGTATGTGGTGCTGTCGCCATGGACATTATCGAACGTTATATGTCACGCCTAAAGATGGAAGCCGCCTGCAAAGGCCAGAGCCGCGGTAGATTGGAAAATACGTTGTTTCGTGGCGTCGAGCAGCGATGGAGTATTGATCACAGGTCCAAGAAACAAGCCGAGCGACTGGCCTTGGCTCGGCAAAAAATACGGGGTAATCTCTCCGAATTGGCTGATATTGGGAAGGGCTACGCGAACGGGAGTGAGGAAATGGAGGCTCTCGCCATGGCCGCGTTTGCGCTTGTGCGCGTAGCACTTGAGGATAGACCGCTTTTGGTTTACTGTCGAGCGCGTGCCAGCATGGGAAAGCCGCTTACTTCCCGCCAGCGGAAGCACCTGCAGAGCTTGGGAATCGAACCGGGATGAACACGAGAGGGTGACATCCACTGATGCCGAGAATTAGCGCGGAAATCGGGGAGAGTAAATCGGTGCATAAACGGGTTACAGGCTGTACGGGATTTTCTTGTTGTTGATTTCGTTTGGTGTTCCGTGGTTGGCGGGGTAGAATTCTGGGGTACAAATAGGCAGCCCACGGATCAATGACAGGTGTTTGATGGCGATGGCGAATAGAAGAACGCAAGGGAGAAGAGGATGGCCGGATTCCATCACCGGCGGCGGCAGCATCACCGCAGCGAATGCTCTGCCCGGCACCAACACACAGGAAAACTGGAATCTCGACGGTTTGGGCAATTGGCGCTCATTGACCTTCACGTCCCCGGGCGGCGGGCCGGGGACCCAGCAGCGCAGCCATAACCGACTCAACCAGATCACCGAGTTCGGCGGCCGACCATTCACCTACGACGGCTCGCCGGGAGCCTCCAATGGCAACTTAGCCACTGACAGCTTCCGAGCCTACCAGTTCGACGCGTTGAACCGACAGATTCAGGTAATCATGGCGGGCAGTACAACGGTTCTGGGCAATTACGTCTTTGACGCGTTCAACCGGCGAATCCGCAAGACGATCTCCAACGGAGGATTTGGTGGCGGAATTCCCAACGGCACGACGGATTGTATTTACCTGAGCAATCAGGTGATGGAGGAACGCAATCCCTTCGGGGGCAGCGGCTCGACCGATACGCCGATCCGGCAGTATATCTGGGGCACATACATTGATGAACAGATTCAACTTACAACGCTGACCACACTCGGTGCGCAGGATGTGCCCGCCGGAACTTATTATCTCCTGCAGGACTTGCTCTATCGCGCCGTGGCACTGACGAACTCCAGCGGAAATATTGTCGAAGCCTACGATACGGATGCGTACGGCCAGACGATCATCTACACCGGCCCGGGAGCGGACGGCGTATGGTTCACGGATGACGATGTCGGATCAGGCTTCACCTACGGTGCCAACGACATGATTTTCTGCGGTTACCGGTATGATCCGGAAACGCGGCTTTATTTCGTTCGCAACCGGATATTCCTGACAGATGCCGACGGCATTTCGGTTGGTCGATGGATGCAGCGCGATCCGATTGGCTATGCTGGCGGCGTGAATTTGTATGAGTATGTGGGGGGACGGGCGGCGGTGGAGGTGGATCCTATGGGGGAAAAGTACTGGACGGCTTACGGGCCCTACGGGCCGGCGTGGGACAAATGGAATCATACCTGCTATGTCTGGTTCGACCTGTATGCGAATCCAAGTTGGTACAACTACCTCTGGTCCGAGAATTACGGAAGGATGACAAAAGTCCTGCTCTGGCCTTTGCCAGGCATAATGAAGAATCAATGTACTCCCCATGCTTTCCGATGTGCCGATATTTCGCTGAAGGCGCAGATCGTGGTGGACCTCGCTGAGCAGGCGCTTCGCGGAGCCATTGTTGAGACCGTGCACGAGATGGAGTTCTACGAGTTAGAGCAATGGGGTTGGGCGATAGCTGGGGGCGCAGCTGGCGGGATGAGCGGCGAGGGTGCGGGCCAGCCGGGCGTCACCGGAGTTGGCGGCCTGCATGACATTGGCGCGGGCGGAAAACCAAGCTGTCCGGCGGCGCCTCCAAAGCCAGGCTGCTAATAACCTTACCATCCAGCTTGCGGAGGCTCCAATGGGTCTGGTTTCATCGTCTGGGAACATACGGCACAACCTTTGGCAGGTGGCTTTGTGCATTGTCGGTGGTGCGGTCGTCGGTGCGCTCCTGTCTGCCTACGTCGTTTGCCGAGGCGGGCGAGATCTGAGCGCAAGGGTCAACGCCACGATTATCAATTGCACTGCGTGGGTGGCCTTGGGCAGCCGCAACACCTACCTCTCAGGGGGCCGCAGCCGCTTGCCGAAATGGCACGGGCCATACATTGCGGTGCTCCAAACTCTGCTCTGGCCTGACGTCGCGCCCGCAAACTTCCTCGTTACTGGCCGTCCTGATCTGTGCTTCTGCCAGATCACCACCAACGGCAGCGGAGGAAGGACCTCGGTATGGGTCACTTGGGTGCAACGGTCACCTACACCTGATGGCGTCCGTTTGTTTTTTGGGCGAATTATTTCCGCTAAATTCCCGACCTTTTTCGATCTCGCAATCCCGCGTAGCCAAATCGTGTCTAACCTGAGAGCCGCAAAGCGCTCTGTCATGTTCACCGCGATCATTGACGTCAGGCAAAACACAGAATTCGGGCAGCAGCTCGCGGCGGCGGCGGCGACGCATAAGCTGGATGCTTTGTTGCTTTGCCATGGGGAAAGATGCTCGGATCCACTAGCTCCCTTCTATTTAACGAGAAGCAGTATCCGTCACGGCCATGGCGTGGGCACGACGAAGGTACCCTCTCACTTGCCCCCCGGTGTTAAATTACCGGGTGAACCATGAGTGTGGCGAAACAGCGCACACGCGCCGTCAAAAGACGGAGTATTTCAACGGTTGCGAATCTCGTCCCTAAAGGTCGTTCCGACCGAGAAGCTATCCCACCGACGGTGGAAGTAATGAGGCTGGCGGAAAGCCATATTGCCATCGGCGGGCCACACTGGCCCCAACCGTCAGTATAGCGTTGGATAGAGTCTCTACACGCAATTCACGCGGTTGTACGAATACTGCACGACCTTGCAAACAGTTGAATAATCCGGACGTCCAATCCATCGATTGCGTCGGCGAAAAGTTCTATTGGTGTCCTGTCGCCCCGATTTTGGCCGGAGGCCAAAATAGAGCGGAGAGGGGAGAAAGTTGAGAGTAGAGCTTAAACGACGAGAAGCGTTTTGCCCGGCATCGGCGTCGAAGCAATGGACTCTCCGCGGTCTACTTTCTACTTTCTACTTTCAAGGACTTGCGGACGTGGCCTTCGCTTTTGAAAAACTGATCGTTTATCAGAAGGCCATCGCCTTCGCTGATTCAGCCTGCGCCACGACCGAAGCATTTCCGCGTGGTTACGGCTTCTTGGCGGATCAACTAAACCGGGCCTCCGTTTCGATCGCGGCAAATATCGCCGAAGGCAATGGGCGATTCACGGTCGCCGACCGGCGCAATTTCTTCGGCATCGCCCGCGGATCTGTTCAGGAATGTGTGGCGCTGCTCGAGATAACCCACCGACGAAGCCTAATGTCCAGCGACAGTTACACCACATTGCGCGCCGATTTAGAAGAAATATCCAAAATGCTCTCCGGCCTGATCACCGGCCTGGAAAACCGGAACGCCTGATCCCCGATTTTTTCGCCCGCAGGCGAAAAAATAGAGCGGAGAGGGGAGAAAGTTGAGAGTAGAGCTTAAACGACGAGAAGCGTTTTGCCCGACATCGGCGTCGAAGCAATGGACTCTCCGCGGTCTACTTTCTACTTTCTACTTTCAAGGACTTGCGGACGTGGCCTTCGCTTTTGAAAAGCTGATCGTTTATCAGAAGGCCATCGCCTTCGCTGATTCAGCCTGCGCCACGACCGAAGCATTTCTCCGTAGTTACGGCTTCCTGGCGGATCAACTAAACCGCGCCTCCGTTTCGATTTGCACCAATATTGCCGAAGGCAATGGCCAACTACACCAGATGCAGTTCCCTCGGCACCCCGCGGGCGCTGTGGCGACGATGGGGATCGAACTGGTCGATGCGCACCGAGCCACCGGGAAAACGGGCGATAATATCCAATTCACCGCCCAAGGCCGCGACAATCCGCCGTAGTGTTAAGATCTGCATATCCGCCTGGCCCTCCAGCTTGGAAAGGCTTGGCTGCTTGATGCCCAATTCAGTCGCCACCTCACGTTGACTTTTGCCGGCCAATTTCCGCAGTTCGCTCAATAGAAGCTCGCCCAGCAGCTCTCTGGTCCGTGCCGCCGCCCGTGCCCGTGTGCGCTTGCTGGTTGTCCGGTTCACAAGATTGTCAAATGTTTTTGCCATATCAGTTCCCTTTCTTTTTCTTGCGAGCCGCGATTTTCGCCAAGTGTGCCTCATACTGCGACTCGGCCCTCGCGATAAGCTGCTTGTAAAAGCGTTTCTGGTCCACACCCGACTTGTCTCCGCCTGCCAAAAGGATTGCCGAGCGGTCGGGGTCGAATGCGAATGCGATCCGCAAAACGCAATCCGCGGTGTTCGCCCGAAGCTCTTTCATATTCGCGTGCACTGAGCCGTTAAGCGTATCGGCATGGGGGCGGCCCAGTTGCGGCCCGAGCAGTTTTAGAAGTTCCACCTTGGCGATGATTTCCACCTGCTGAGCTTCGTCCAGCCTGGAAAACCAATCATCGAAAACCGAGGTTGTTGCGACCTTCCATATCATGTAATAATAGCCTATCGGCTACACGTGGTCAATAGCTTTAAGGCTATGACGCAACACCTTGGAAAATGGTGTTCATTAAATGGCAACGATCGACGCAGGAACGGAGTTCGATTGCTGATCGCCGTCATTTAAGAAGCGACGCCCGGCACCCGCTATTCCGCTCGGAGGCCGAAGCGACCGGGGCAGCATTTCCTCAGGGGTTGTCAAGAGCCTGGGAGGCCGGTGGCTTGGGTCGTGCCAAGGCGGCGGCGTATGCGGCCCCAAACTTGTTTGGCTGGCGATCAATCCATTCTTTAATCGGCTTTGAATTCATAGAGCAGTATCATAAACTGCGGGGGATTAACTCTCATCCTCCGCCCCCTTCTCTCTCTTCTCCCTGCCTGCCCGTTTGCCCATGTGCAGCAACTTTGGCGGTTTCGATCTATGTGCTTTTTTGCCCTTTGCAACCTCCAGCTTTCCGAGTTGCTTATTATCGAATGTCGTGGCTTATCTAATCCAACAATCCAATCGCCGGCGCGAGGAGCAGCCAAAAGCAGAAGTACCCCTGTCCCTGCTGTATTGGGGCGGTAGCAGAATTCCATCACGCGCAGCTAAAGCACATGCGGCACCGCGGGCGACGGTGGAACAGGAACGGTGGCAAGTAAGTTGCCAACCTCGAGTGTGTGAATTACCGAGGTGTTCACACCAACAGGAAATGGCAAAATCAACCAAACCCTTGCAACGCTGGACCTTTTGTTGTTTCTCGTCGGGTGAGCTATTATTTAAGTTTTCTGGCGATGCAATCAAGCTCAGCGTGGGTCAAGTGGTGCGGATTTCGGCCGTTAAAGCCCGGGGCGCAATCGGCCAAGTGCTTCTGCACGACATCCAGTGTAACGCCGAGTTGTCCGGCAGCTTCGTCAAGCGTGTAGCGCCGCTCTATTGCCTTCGCTATTAGCTGAACGCGCCTGTCGAGTTGGCAACACGAGCGAACAACTGCCTCAATCACCGCGACGTTCGCCGGGCCAGTCTCGCTAAAAAGTACCCTGTTGCCGCTCTTCTCAGCCAGTGATTCCCGCAGCATCTGGAGTTCCTGAAGCAAATCGTCCATAGTCCGTCTCCTAAACATGTGGCCCGAGTCCCGAATGCCGCGGCGTGCTCAAGCGCGCCAAGCCCAGAACGAAATTCCGAATTGCCAGCGAGCAATCTCTTATACCACCCCCGCCAGCATACTCACTCGGCTCGGAGGAGGCAAACCACATCCCTCCTGGTCGCCCATAACCGCCCCAGCTCGCAACTTCACAGCCGTTTGCAAACAGTTCTATTGGTGTTTTGTCGCCCCGATTTTGGCCGGAGGCCAAAATAGAGCAGGTGAATGTGGAGCAGGAGATCAGGAGAGCCCATCGCGGCGAAGCCGCAACCAAACATCACATAGCCGCCGGCCTCGCCGGAGGCCTCCCTTTCTCGCGAGATTTACCTAAATGCCATCGCCCGCGGACTAGGGCTGCTCCACGGCCCAAGCCTTTCCCGCTGGTTTCGGCTTCCCGGCCGAACAACTCATTCGAGCTGCGGTTTGGGTCGCGGCGGACATCGCCAACGGCAAGAGGCAATGCCGCCTGCCGCAACCCATCGGAAAGCCGGGCTCACGAGAGTTTGGCCCGACGGACTCCACCCTAACACCGTTACGTGGGGAACAAACGATAATTTGGGTGGTCCTTCTCCCACTTTCGCAGGGCTTCATGGAGCTGCGTCCTGGCAAAATCTTCCATCTTATACGCGAGCCGCAGTGATCGGGCCAGCCGTTCCTCCGAGACCTCGCACGCTTCCTGGGTGCCCCAAAATTTTCGCAGTGCGATTCCCATCACCTCAACCATATCGTGGCCGCAGCACAGTTGTTTTTGGTCGTGGCCCTTGCCCAATATGCCACGAACCTCGATTACAGCTTGTTTAATGAGGGTGTCCTTTCGACAGCCTTGGCAAACAGCCCGGCACATCGCCTCGGTATCCACATGAAGCCTGGATTTGTCGACGAATGTCGAAAAATTAATGCCATCGAATTTCAGTGAATAGGACTTTGACTTATTAAGCCACCTCAGCGCGCCGAGCGGCGCGGTTGCAGCCAACAAGATCTTTCGTAGAGCATCGGTGCGTCCGCCTCCAGCGGCATTTCGGAGTTTCTCTTCCGACCCCAGTTCTCCTAAGACTTTGCAAAACGCGTTGGAAAAAATCAACCCAATTTCAAGGTCATGGTAATCAGTTAAAAACAGATTGACCGTTCGCGGACAGTCCTTCTCTAAGTGGCAAAAATCCGCGTCCATTATCCCGAAAATTCCCTCCGTAGCCGTAGAATTTAACCGCTGTATAACCGCCGCCACGAGCGGCCCCACGCATACCGCCCGCACGCCGTCTTGAAACAACCCGGTGTAGACTTTCCTGTCGGATTCACCCTCAAGGACGCAAATGGCACCCTCGCATACAGATCGCGTCATTCGGATTTCATTCGCTCGGCTGTCGGCATTTAGGTACTCCCTCACTGTTCCGGCCCCTTTAGTTCGACTGTGAGGTCCCATCGACCACCGATAATCTGCGGTGAGTGTGTGGCCACTAAAAAATCCATGGGGATGACATCCGTTATTTTTTTTAGGTCGCTTAGAAATTCCTGTTGCCAGGCGACGTGGAGCGATAATTCAGGTTCATCAATCAGGATTAAGGAGCCTTCCTGGACGTCGAAGAGGAGTTGATTGGCAAGGACCACTTCGTGTTGCTCGCCGGAGGAAAGTTCTGAAGAGGGTATATTCTTACCCTGCAGTGTGTTGAATATAAATCCTTTACTCTTGTCAATCTTCAGTTGCTTATACTGAAACCGTCCATTTATCATTTGCTTAAACAGTTCCATTTTCTTTAGAATGTCATCGAAAGCGGCCAGCTTACTCTCGACATCCTTGACATAAAGTGCGAGAACGTGCTTATCTGAGTCCTTGATGGACGTTTCAGGCAGGGGAAATTCCTCCTCTCGGTCAAGCAACCCAGCTTCCATCAGGCGAGTGCGTTTTTCCACCTGAGCGGCATAACGTTCGCGTATGTCGTCCACCATCGTGTCGCCGTTTTGGGGATCTTGCAGTAGCCGCTTTGGAAATGAACTATCGAGCGACTGGGACACCTCCGCGGATTTCGCCAATGTCTCACGGATTCGGTCAACCATCCCTTTCGAGTAGACGGAAACCGCCGAACTCATCCCGCCGGGGGATGGAAGACTGTGTATTCGCGGGGATTTTACCCCTCGCGCGGTCGGGAGCAGCAATCTTTGGGACTCTATAAGATAGACGGGCATAGATTTAATAGCATTCTTCATCCAATCTGGCTCGGCATGTTGGCGCTCCCCCAACTGAGGAAGTTGATCAGCAAATTCTTCTAACACGTCGGCCAAGCTTAACTCGCGGTCCGTCGGCATGTGCACCCACTCCTCAGGTCCACTTCTTGCCAATGTCGGAACCATGTCGTCGATGGCAGACAGTGGAATAGACATGCGATCTAGCTTGGGCGGCTTAAGTGTGAAGGATTCTTCTGAAGCTCTCACGGTGCGGTGCGTAAAGGTTAGCGTAGCATATATCGGCCTTCGGATGCCCTTTGTTTTGGGTTCTTCTGGCGGCACTATCCGCTGCACCTCAATCGTGGATTTGTCGCCGAACGTGAACAGTATTTTTGAGTACGGAATTCGGCGGAGCGTCAAATATTTTGAGTTGAAAAATGCGTCGATCAGTCGCAGAACGCTCGTTTTACCAAATCCGTTCGGCCCATGCACAATCTTAATTCGCTCCCTTGTGTCGAATTTAATCTCGTGGTCAAACGTGCCAAATAACCCTTGGACAGAAAACGAAACGAGCCTCATCGTGATCCCCTTGTTCCTTAACCGGGTTCTGCCAGCGTCGCCGACGGGGCTATTCCAGCCGTCGCGATGCCACGTTGGAACCCAGCGTGATCTACAACATGATTAGACCTTCCAGCCCCGGCCTTGGCAAGCGACCCATGCAGGGTCCGCCAGCCGCCCGGCGGTCCGACTGCTTGGCCGGACCCTTACCCGGCTCCATTATGGCGCCAGTGCACGGCTGGGTGCCTTTATGTGGATACATGGTAGAATACATGCGATTACGGAAGGCCAACCTTACGTC
>JAJZJL010000153.1 GCA_021810145.1 Planctomycetota bacterium
CGCATCGGATTCCAGCAGTTTAATTGACTCGCCCGCCGCCAATAATCTGGGCTTTTACCGCGCGTTGTCATGCAGTGAAGAACAGGGCGTAATGGAAAAATTCCGCCCCTACGCCCTGCCATCCCCGCAGTGGATACAACAGCACCAGAAAAGCTGAAACGCCCCGGCATCCCGCGGGTTGCGGGCGGCCACCTGAGCCGAAATAAAGTAGTGGTTCCATGGCCGATCTGGTGGCCAATTCACCGCCGCGGGAAAAAAAGATTTTCTTCTTGCACCTCGGCAGCCGGTGTGTTTATAATCCCTCGCAATGCTTGGGCCGCTTCGCTGGGGTTCTTTGTTCCAAGCAGACGGAGGTAATCAATGCAGCGGTTGGGGATAACTCAAAGCCTCGCTGATTCTTTGGAAGACGCTGCGCATAGCAACACCTCAACGCCTCAACGCCTCAACGCCTCAACGCCTCAACGCCTCAACGCCTCAACGCCTCAACGCCTCAACTAAATTATACCGCCACTGCGCTGCATTCGTCCGCGCAGCCTTTGGGCTCAAATTACCGCTCAAACGCAGCCGCCCGGGCACCAGCCGGCCATCCTTCCGCTTTTCCGGCAAAGCCGCCGGTGCCCGTATGTTGAGCCAGGAAGGCGAAATCCCGATCCCCCGCAGGAGCAGCCAATCGGGGTTGAGCCAGGAAGGCGAAATCCCGATCCGCGGCAGGAGCGGCCAATCGGGGTTGAGCCAGGAAGGCGAAATCCCGATCCCCCGCAGGAGCAGCCAATCGGGGTTGAGCCAGGAAGGCGAAATCCCGATCCCCCGCAGGAGCAGCCAATCGGGGTTGAGTCAGGAAGGCGAAATCCCGATCCGCGGCAGGAGCGGCCAATCGGGGTTGGTGCCAACCCGCAGGGCTCTCACGCCTCCCGTGGGGCGGCTCATCTTGCTTTCCGTTTTGTTGCTGTACATTTTTCTCCCCGCGCCCGCCGGTGCCGCCACAGCGCGCGGCGGGGCGTCCAGATCCGCCAAGCCCGCAGCCAAATCCGCTGAAATTCCTCTGCACTGCCCGGCCAAATTCGTTACCGCACTACTTGTCGGCCCGCGCGGCGGTACTTGGGTGGCCGGTGAAGATACGGGAATTTATCACCGCAGGGCGATCGGCCATTCGTGGAAGCGCTTCGATAAATCCAATTCTCCGGGCCTGGCAAGCGACAGCATTTACTGCCTTTGCATCGACAGTCACGGCCGACTCTGGGCCGGTACGAATCGCCGGGGTGTGTGCGTCTTTAACGGCCGGACCTGGCGGCACTACGGCCTGGCCACCGGCCCGCTGGGCAGCCACGTCATTGCCATAAGTTGCGATCCGCGGGATGGTTCCGCCTGGATGTGTACCGAAAACGGCCTGAGCATTTACATGCCGGGCGGTTGCGGCACCAAAAAGGCGCTCTACCGCATGTCCCACGCCGACACGCCGGAAGCTTCGCCCCTGATTCTTGGCCGCTGGCGCTACATCTCCCGCCTGCAGGGTCTGCCCGCCAACCCCGACTGCCTGGCGTTCAACAGGCTGGGAACCGCATTCGTTGGAACCCTGTGCGGTGGATTGGCCATCGCGGCGTACCCCTACACGCACTGGCGCGTTATCCATGGGCCGTGGCACACTCCCATCACGGCAACGGGACGCGGCCTCCCCAGCAATCTCGTTAACTGCGTCGTGGTGGGCCACCATGGGAACGTCTACGTCGGAACAGATCGCGGCGTGGCCGTCAGCACAGATAACGGCCAAAGCTTCCGTTACGAGCGCGGCATGGATTACGCACGCAAGGTGCTTGGACTGTGGCACCCGCCCATTGGATTCGCCGCTCCGCCGGCGGCTTTTCTGCGCCACCTGCTGCCCGGAGATCATATAACCTGCCTGGCGCGCGGCAACGCCGGAAATATCTGGCTGGGCACATGGCGAAACGGGTATGCCAAAATCAACACCCGCAACGGTAAAATCATCCAGAGCCAGTTCCTGCCGGGGCTTTCCCAACTCGACGGCTACGTCAGCCAACTTGCGGTAGCGCCCGACGGATCGCTGCTTGTCGCCCGTTACGGCCTTGGGCTGTCGGAATTGAAGTTGCCCAAGCCCACGGGGCTGGACGGTGCGGAATCGATCAAAAAGAGCGGCCATGCCGCGCGTCGCAACGCCCTTTTAGGAGCCGATTTTCCCCGGTCCGCCACGCCACCGCACTTTTTGGAACTTCCAGACTTCTCCCGCGTCCTCCATCGGGCCACCCGGCAGGCGTCGCACATCCGCTACCCCTATGCCCGGTTCCTCCGCAATGACTGGCGCACACAGGGCGATTGGACCGCCCGTTACGGCAGGGAATATGGCGTACTTTGCGCAGCGCATTTCGACCTTAGTTTCCATGTTTCCGCACCGGATTACGCGGCCAATGTTGACGCCTTCTGCGGGCCGCACCACCGCTGGCCCTTTGAAAGTATGCGGGAATGGGAATCAAGCGCCGATACGCATAACCCCAAATCACTGTATATCCCCCAGCTTGGGTACCGCAGGCAAACCAATTGGGACGATCATGGCGAAACCTATCCCACCACCTTCCAAGGCCCGGATTTGTGGATTCGTGTTCACCTTAAGAAAGCGGGAATCTATCGCTTAAGCCTTTATCTTTTCAACAAGGATGGCCACGTTCTTTACAACCGCCAGCGTGATTGGCTTGTGGAAGTCTACCCGCTGCCGCAGACATATTGCCAACCCATGACCCGGCCATTGCTCTCCGCCATGGTATTCCCAAACAATCCCGCGGCCCTGCAGTGGTGCCGGTGGGCGATGGCGGCGACACCCTTGGCGGAAACCCGGGCCGTGAATATATGGAATCCGGTCTATACACGATTCGCTCTCGCCGGGCCGGGGCAATACATGGTGCGCATCGTGCGCGGTTCCAGCCTGAATACGGAGATCAGCGGCATATTCATTGACAAGACCGATTTGACCCTGCGTGCCAACGGCCAACGAGGTGCCGCGCGTAACGAACAGGGACCAGTACCTCCGGCGGCCGCCGGGGGGAATCAGCCCATGCCCTGCCTCTGGGGTGTTAACTACTGTGCGCCGGCGATCCCACCCGGCTACACACCCAGCGGGAGGATCGCCGCCGCCGTTTCACTGTGGCGGGCCGCCAGAAACGCCTTCGGCAACCGTGGCTTTACCGCCCGCTGGCCCGCACGAATATTGGCGTACCGTTCCGCCATTGCCAACAAAGCGCCAGCAGCACTGCTGGCCCGCTGGCGCTGGAAACTGGATATATGGACGCACCATGACCGCGAAACATTCGACAGCAACATGAACAACGCCTTTGCCGCCATGCTGTGGCAGTGGAAGGGGCTGAAACAGTTCATGGCCAAGGACCACGACCTACAGCCAAACTCAGGAGAACTTGGAAATGGAAAGAACTGAAAGAGATTTGGGCGGTAAGGATCCGCCCGGGCGATCCATCACGCTGGAAGTAGGAATTGCCGCCTTGGTGGTCGTTCTCCTGGCGTTTCTAGCGGCCACGCGGATCGACGCGAGCGGCGGAACTGTCTCGCTCACCGCGTTCATGGCGCCGTTTTCCCCCAACCCGGTAAGGGTGAAGGATACCGCTTCAAGCGTCCTGACGGCCGAGATCGGGACGGACTATAGCCCGCCGGTGCCGAGCGGGGACGAGGAAGAGGGAGCTCTAACGTACAGCTATGATTGGAGCCTTACGCAGGTTCAATACAAGGCCCTGCAAGCCGATTCGTTTGGCCCGGCACCCTCCGGGAGCTATACTGATTCGATCAGCCCGTCCCAGCCTTCGACAGGCTCGAGCGCCAGCCTCGACTTTACGCCGTTGATCGCCGGGTATTGGGCGATTTCGACGAGTTGCACGGTGACGGTCACCGATACAAACAACAAGGAAACATGGACCGGCAGTCAGAACGCCGGACCGGAGGATTTAACTTCTGTTGCAGTGGACTTAACCGTGACCGTAAGTGGAACACAATTATCAGAAACACAAGAGGAAAACCCAGGAGTCACGTTGAGTGTCGAGCCGCAATACCAACACTATTTTCCTGGTGAGCCGACGCCGGTATTCACTGCCACATCAGCACCCGCCGATTGTACGGTGACGCTCAACTGGAACAACGCTTCTGACGTGCTGGCGCAGTCAACTGCAGGGGTTACGTTAACTGCGGGACAACAGATTCCGGCAAAGCAGGGTGCGTTCAACTTCTATGCGTATGCTACACCATCGTTTACCAATGGCCAGGTTGACTTTTCTGTGACAGCGGAGCCACCGACGGGAGGATCTGTTCGGGATCCATAATCCTATGAAAAATTAATTATCGTAATCGGATTTCAACTTGACAATGAATCTAACAACACAATTAACTCTGACTTCCCTTTTTTTGCTTATTGCAACGATCTGGCTTCTGCGATCTACTCTCCAATTCACCTCCGAACTCGACCGCCGGAAGCCTCCAACTCCACCCAGGCCAATCCCGGCGGGCGTTGCATGCGGCTCACCACTTCCCCGTACTCTCTTGGAAAAGACCACAAAAGGAACAATGCATTCGTGGCCTGACAAGGCAGTGATATTGATTTTAAGCAGAGGATGCGAGCCATGCGATGAATTAAAACCTGAAGTTTTTGCGGCAATACGAGATTATCGAGATTTCACATTCTGGATTGATGGGTGGACGGCTCAGTCCCAATATCCCCGCAATGTTACTGTCTTACAACCGGGTGCCGCATCGCGTGAGTTGGGACTTTCGGTCTCACCTTCCCTTGTCATCGCGCTCAAAGGCGTGGTGGATAGTATTTCACTGGTGAATGCAGGCGGACAGATCGAAGCGGCATTGGTGGCTGCAAGCCGCCGGCATGGAGGTACCACATGATTTACTGGCTTCTTCACGGTTTCGTTGCCGCGATTTTTCTCCGAGCGGGAATTGGTAAATTGCTTGGCCGCAGAGATTTCTATTGGCAACTTCGCGCTTCGGCGGTGCTTCCCCGCCAATTAATCGCCCCTGCGTCCTATGTGATCCCAATATTGGAGCTGTGTACCGGCTTTGGCGTTCTTCCGGCCTATGCCGGTCTTAGGCTTGCGGAAACTTCAGCCGTTATCATGCTCGCTGCGTTCACAGGGTACACCCTCTGGATAACCATGGCAGGGCGTACGGTGCGGTGCTTCTGTTTCGGGCGCGACGACGGCGAAATCAACTGGGTAACAGTGACGCGCAACGGAATGATGCTCTGCATCGTCGTGCTCACGGCGGTAGGTCCAATCGAAACCATTCCAACCGGAGATGCTCTGTTGGGTGTTATCGATGGGGCAACCGCATCTTTCCTATTTGTTGGGGCATTTCAAATGCATGCCATGCGTAGGGAGCTCGCGAAGCGATGAACAATGCGATTCTGATATTCACAACAATGGGCCTGCTGATATGCGCACTGGCTATGACCGTACTCTTACGTCAAATAGGCCTGATTTCCCGGCGCATGGTAGAACTCGGCAGAGGAGGACGAGCGCCGGGACTGGAAATAGGCACCGCCATTCCAGTTTGTCAGTTCAATCTCGCGGATGGTTCAGGGAAACTGGACTTGAGCTCCACGGGCGGCCGTCCGGTGATTTTGCTGTTCGCCTCGCTTTCTTGTGGGCTTTGCCGCAGCTTGCTGGAGAATCTGCGGGATTTAGATTCGGATGTTCTTGGCTCCGTAGTACTGATGCTCCTTGATTCAGGGCCTTGGAAACGGTTTTCCAGCGAGTTGGACGACTTGGGATTGAAGGCTGTGCCGGTTGTGTTCGCGGTGAATTACGTCGAAGAATATCAAATAACCATGCCGCCACAGGTGTACGTTGCCGATGGAGATTTGAAAATCGTGGAAGCTGGAAGGGTATTTACCGTTAACGAATTGGCGAAATTTTTCGAAAAACACATTGGTCCGTCGGACAGCAATGCTTTGTCCCATAAACAAAAGGAGGATTGTCTTGAACAGTAAACATCCGTACGAACTGTCGACCAAAAAAATAGATTGGAATAATGCGATGGCGAGCCGCATAGCGGCAGGATTAACGCGACGCAATGTATTATGCCGCTTGGGGTACTTTGCGGCTACAATTCTCGGCGCAGAGTTTCTAATAGCTAATGTTCCACGGGCTCGTGGTACAGTTATAGCGAACCCGCCATGTCAATTAGAATTGAATTACAACTGTACCCCCACCAGCATAAACTGTGGAATGCAGCCACCTGCAGTTGACTGCGGAGGCGCGGTTCCCAGCAACCCTAATTGCATGCAAGCAAATGGATGCCCAGCCGGTACCGCTCCAGGTGAGAACTGGCGAGCTTGTTGCACTTGCCCGGAAAATAGCTCTGTGGGAGTATCCGTGCTTTACACGGATTGTTGTGGCAGTGTTGACAAAACCAAATGCTCTAAATGGTCAGGCCTTGGCCATTCTTGTACCAATAAGTTATGTGGTGCCTCCCAATCATGGTGCCAAACCTCTGGCTCCAATAATTATGTGTGTACGAAAATTGTCGCCGCAGGAAAGTGCACCCCAGGAGCATAAAATGGTACCGTTCGGCTCTCTATCCATAAATAGAGAGTGTGCCCGGTGATGCCCCTTGATCGAAAGGATTTATAATATGCATTGTAGAATTGGAAATTGTCTATCCCTGTCGCTAGTTGTGATGACGCTGGCTATGGCCGATCGGGCCATGGGCCAACAATATATTGCGGTTGTAACTAAATCTCCACCCCTGACCAGCTTGCTGCCCGGACCGGAGTTGGCACCCACCGGTTATTACTCCATCAATTATTTTAACTTTGCTGGTGGGAGGACGGGGAGGACTTTCTACAGTCCTAACCCCTTGTATGTGGCTGCCGCCCCCAGAGGCGACGGATTTTTGGTCCTAGCAGACCGCAACGGCGGTCAAGGCTCAGAGATATTTCGCGCCGACCCACTGGGCCACGCAAAAACAATTCGAAAATTCCAGTGGCGGGCCTTCAATACGGGATTCTCCGCTCCACCTGGAATCATGGTTGGCGCCGATGGAGTGGTGTGGATATGGTTCGAATCGACTGCCACAAAACGCACCATCCTTCGGATATTCGGTCCGCAACTGCGGCGTCAATTGGGAATGTACGCGCTTCCATCGGGCAGTAGATATCTTGGGTTCAACTCGGTGCTTTCCAAGGGAAGGGAGGTAGCATTGGTAGCCTCCGCCAGAGGCGGGGGCATGAGCAGGTGCAGTTTGCTGGTCGTGCAGGAAAATGGCCGCTCGCAGCTTACTCCCCTGCCCAACGTGATCGGCAGTTACCCTCAATATCTTGCTGCTGTTGGCGATTCGGTAATCATCCTCACACAAGATGGAAAAATGATTCGTTTCCACGTTCTTCCAATGGGAGAAATCAAGGGTGTACGAATCATGGATGTGATTAGGACTCCCCCAAAGCAGTTCCCTGTAACAGCCTTTGCGGTGTTGAATCATCGTACCGCCTTTTATGAAACCGTAACAAGCCATACTAACGGATCTGACTACCGGCTTTTCCGCTTTTCGCTTAAGACCGGTAAGGTCGAGAAAAGTATTCATTTATCATCTGAAATTCAAAGACTTTCTGTTTTGGCTGGGCGACTTCTTGCCGTCACGAGTTCCGGTGGAATTACCACATACACACCATCATTGCAACATGTTCATAGTTTTCGACCATATCAGCCCTATTTGGAAGGTTTGGCTGCTTCTCCAACTCGATAACGGCAAAAAGATAAATGCGATACATATTATTCACAGCAATTTATTTTCTTATCACTTCCGTGCAGGTGATTGGGGCAAATCTGCCTGGCGCTTCCGCCTTGAGTCACCGTCCCCGGCTGGCATCCGTTGGTATGCGCCAAGGGAAATTTCTGATTGAACAGAGATGGCGGAATGCGTTGAATCAGATCGAGCGGCGTGTGGTAGATGCTCACATTGAAAAATCTCTATTTCCCGTATATCATATCTCGTTGGCATCCGCCGGTGGTCTTGAAAAATTAAATGGAATCATTTTTTCCAAAACACCTTTCCCAATTACACTGACAACCCGCGAGGAGTGGCCTCCCGTACTCGGTGGGTGCCTTGGCTTGTTGAACAACCAGAATTACGCACCGGCCCTTCAAGCTATCAAACCATTGGTTTACACCGAAGTCAAAGATATTCCGGTCCTACAGCGCGTTCTTATCCAGAATGCCCTCTGGGACGTGTTTGATTCGCTATATTTGCAAGGAATTAATCCATGGCTTGCGGGCAAAAAATTTCACCGTCGACGTTGGCAGATGTTGCTATATTGGTTGGCGCACGATATATCGTACATTGCCGTGCCGAAAAAGGATTTGTTGGGCTATTGCAGGAAAGGTATCGTCCGGTATCGTGTACTTGGATCGAAACTCTGGCGTAATACAGATGAATTATTTAGTTTCCAGCAGCCTACAATCCACGAAGCTGCGCTAGACTTTCGTCGGGTTGTCCGTATATACCTCTACAGTCCCAAAATTGATTTTGCAAAACTGTCTAAGAAGCAACTATTGTTGTTCTGCCAAGGAAAGAAAATATTGGGTACGGGTTCGGTTGCCATTGAGGTTGAGGATGCGATTACGGTATTGCCAGGCGGAAAAGGGCTTTATCCAACGCGAATTCCGATCATCGCGAGATCGTACAGGGTTATTTATTCCGACCGAAAACATCTAATGTTGAACTTTTCTATTTATCGCTTGCGCCATGGCGAGATTTCACTTCGGCCACAATCGTTGATGAGATTGCCCGGAAAGTTTGGCACATGGGCGCTGTTAAACCTCCCAACCATTCCCGATGGTTCAGCGGGATTCCTCGCAAAATATCCGATCGTATGTGCCCAATGTCATTATCCAGGCAGAGTAAAGTCTTTCCGACCGGGTGGGCCTCTTCCCCAATATTGCCGCATTGTAGATTCCGGGACGGGTTTCGTACAACTGCAAGCCATACGACGGAAGCGAGAGTCGCCAGAGTATCAGGCGCTGCAGTTTTATTGCAACCAATCTTTACCACGTATGCAATAAGTTGTCATAAAGTGAGATTTATATTAATACGGTTTTGGTGGCCAAAATATGTATATGCAGGTCGTTACGGCCACTTTCCAATGTTACGGCGCGAACTTTGCTCTGGAAAAGTGATCGCCCCGGGCCGAAGAGAACATGGGTCCTGCGCGGCACGGGATTCAGTTGGCCGCCTACGCAAAATTAAATCCGAACGGTAGCCGGGAAATTCGCGTTCATCTGTTTGTCCGCAATGTTGCCCATAACGCCCGACCCATCCGTTTGACCGGCAATCCGGAAGTTGACTTCGCGAAGTGCCGGGTGGTGGGGCCGTGTTTCGGCCACGTGCGGCTGGGGCCTTTGTACAGCCGCATCAATAATCAGCCGGCCCCGTTGACCGCTTATGGCAAATTAATGGTGAAAAGGAATTGGGGCCATCCGGAGCGGCGAATCTATACACTTCAGCCGGGGCGGCTCTATGAATACTGGCGGCCGCTATTG
>JAJZJL010000021.1 GCA_021810145.1 Planctomycetota bacterium
GCCAACCGCCTTGCAGAGTCGGGCCTTTGACCTACTGGGGTGTTCACAGTAGCGGGAAGTGACAAACTGAATAAAACCCTTGCTATGCAAGGGTTTTATTTGTTTTTAACGGCTAAACTCTGGGTTAGAAAGCCACGGATCAGGAACGTGAAGACCTTCCAGAATCCGTCACAGGCCCCTTATGGTTCCGCTGGCCGGCTTCAATGCCCGGTGCTGCCGAAGCCGCCGGTACCGCGGGTGGTTGATGAGAGGTGATCCGGGGAATCCACCTGCTTCCAGGTGGCGCGCGTAACCGGCGCGACAACCATCTGGGCGATGCGCATGCCGCGCGTGATTGTAAATGGCTCGGAACCGAGGTTGATCATGATGATTTTTAATTCACCCCGGTAATCCGCATCAATGGTGCCGGGTGCATTCGGAAGCGTAATTCCATTTTTCAGCGCCAATCCTGACCGCGGGCGGATCTGTACCTCATGGCCGTCGGGAATTGCCATGACAAAACCGCACGGAATCAATACCCGTTCCAGCGGCGCAATGGCCACCGGTTCAACCACAGCCGCCTGCAGGTCCATGCCGGCGCTGTGCAGGGTTTGATAACTTGGCGTATCCAATCCGCGGCCATGCTCCAACCACGCGATTTCAATGCTTGCATGACTACTCACGTGCCAACTCCTGTAACGAAAACGTCCATACTGCGGATGCAGTTACTTCAGCAACGCCATCCAGCGGGAAAACACCTCACCGCCGATGCGTTCCAGCTCTGCCCCATACACAGGCCACTGTTTTAAAATATCCTCGCCCGATACACGCGACTGATCTAATTCAGTGCGAAATTCGTGAACCATGCGATCAATCTGCGGGTAAGTCAATTCCAGATGGCAAAGCAGACCGTACGCATTTTTGCCATAACGAAAGGCCTGCAGAGCTGTGAGATCTGATCTCAGCAATGGTACCGCTCCGTCGGGAAGGTCGAAAATATCGCCGTGCCAGTGCATGGCCATAAATGAATCCGGCATCGCATCAAAAAGCGCATCGTCCCCGCCGCCGGGCAACTTGGAAACACTATACCATCCAATTTCTTTCCGTGGCCCTGGAAAGACCTTGGCCCCAAGAGCTGCGGCCAGCAGTTGGCTGCCAAGGCAAACTCCCAGGATCGGCCTGCCGCGTTCCAGCGCCTGCCGAATCAATCGCAGTTCATCATGGATAAACGGATACGCCGCGTGCTCATACACGCTCATCGGCCCACCCATGATAATGAGGCCCGAATAGGGGTCCATATCGTCGGGTACGCTTTGACCGGCAAATAATTCAATCGTGACGCTGCTGCGATTCGCCCGCTTCAATGCCGCAGCGATATTTCCCGGATGTTCACACGCCGCATGTTGAAGAATCAGTATTTCGCCGTTCACGACCGCCTCTGAAGCTCTTATCGTGCCGCAGCCACCGCAGGTTCCTGCGTGTGCTGCACAGAGGACACATTGCAGTCGAGGTGGGGCAGCGGGTACTGCCGGGTGAATTCCGAAATTTCACCACGAATGCGACCCAAGGTCTTTTCGTCGCCACCGCTGGAAGCCGCACGATCAAACCACTCCGCCACTTGTTTCATCTGCGGCTCTTTCAGGCCCCGGGTGGTTAATGCGGGCGTGCCGACGCGAATACCGGATGTTTCCATCGCTTTGCGGGTATCAAATGGAACCATATTCTTATTGACGATTATCCCCGCCGATTGCAACCATTGCTCAACCGCGGCTCCGGTAAGATTGGCATCTTTGGCTCGCAGATCAATAAGCATCAGGTGATTATCCGTACCGCCGGAAACCAGACGATAACCGCGGCGCGTTAATTCTTCCGCCAGGACCTGGGCATTTTTAATAATCTGCTGGCAATAGACTTTGAACTCCGGCCGAAGCGCTTCACCAAACGCCACCGCTTTGGCCGCGATAATATGCATCAGGGGACCACCCTGCAATCCGGGAAATACGGCCGAATCGATTTTCTTCGCCCACTGGGATGTGCACATGGTCATACCGGATCGCGGTCCACGCAGGGTTTTATGTGTGGTCGTGGTGACAAAATCCGCATGCGGCACCGGGGACGGATGCAGGCCCGTGGCGACAAGGCCGGCGAAGTGCGCCATATCCGCCATCTGCAACGCGCCGACTTCCCTGGCTATTTCAGCAAAGCCCGCAAAATCCCAGGCTCGCGGGTAAGCGCTGGCACCGGTGATAATTAATTTGGGCTTATGTTCGATTGCCAGCTTGCGAACTTCAGCAAGATTAATGCGTTCGGTCTGGGGATCCAGTGTGTAATGGACGGCTTTAAACCATTTGCCGGAGAGGTTTACTGATTTACCGTGGGTCAGGTGACCGCCATGGTCCAAATGCAGCCCCATGATGGTATCACCAGGGGTCAGGGCCGCCAGAAATACCGCCTGATTTGCCTGCGATCCCGAGTGCGGCTGTACATTGACATGATCACAACCGAACAACTGCCTGGCTCGGTCACGGGCCAGATTTTCCACAATATCGACATACTGGCAGCCGCCGTAATAGCGCTTTCCGGGGTAGCCCTCGGCATATTTGTTGGTCAGCGGTGTTGCGGCCGCAGCCATCACCGCCGGAGAAACATGATTCTCACTGGCGATAAGCTCCAGTGTTGATTCCTGCCGCCCCTGTTCATCACAAATCGCCTGCCACAATTCCGGGTCTTGTTTCGCTATTGGATTCATCCGTCTTACCTCAATTCCATATCAGGCGCATCGCTCGCGCCCAAGAGAGGAATTATAGCCACAGATTGCTTCCAATGCGAAGCGACGGCGTTAGAAACTTACCGCCGCGCCAAGCATCACGGTTTGCGCAAATTGCTTTTTGTCGCCAATTTGCGATTCGTAATTCGCAAACAACGTTACACCCCGGCCGATACTGCCATTGACGCCCAAGCCCATTAATGCCGAATCGCGTGATGGCGACCCGGTTTGAAACACAAATGAACCGCTGCCCAAGCCACTGATACTCGATGTAATGGCGCGGCCTGAATTCAAAAATTCATGCTGCCAGTACGCGTTGAGGCTGATATTCAGCGTTGGGCGCGTCATGGAACTGTTATCGCGGAAATAGCGGGTTGAAAAAACCGTGTACTGGCCCTGAAAGCCGATCAGAGACCGCAGCGAATCGACATGCTGTTTTCCGACTGTCATGGCAAACGGACTGCCGGTTTCACTGAAACCACCAATGTTCGCATGCGTATAGCCAATGCCACCGGCCGGGCCGATTTTCAGATGAGAAGTCATCGGAAACAGATACCCACCGAGCATGGCGGCATCATATTGATTGCCGGTCGGCTTAGCTGTGGCGGTCGATGCCGAACCCGGAACGCCAATATTACGGTCAATCTTATAATCGTTATATGTGTATGACACCATGGCATCGACAAAGATATTGTTCTGACTGTATCCGGCAAAGAGTCCGGGCGAGTAACTTTCGGTGCTCTGGCGCGATCCCAGCGAATTCAGCGTCATACCCGAGTACATCCAATTGAACATACCGCCAACGAGAAAATGTTTGTTAAGCCGGTAATCCACTCCCGTTAACACCCCGCCGCTTTCCACATGCTGCGCGGACTGCGCGTCGGTGGTTTGCGGCAGCCGGTCCAGCACCAATTCACCCGCCGCAAATCCCGACCACTTTCCAGCAGCCGCATTGGCGTTTGAATCCTGCGAAGCGTTCATGGCATCCATATAATTAACGGATTGGCCGGCCATTTCACCCGTGGCATTCATCGCGGCTTCCAGCGACTGCCCAAAGGGATCCTGCTGATGAGTCCGCAATAAAGACAAGCCGCCCATGTTAAATCCCGGATTGGCGAAGTTATTGGAAATTTCAGAAAACACCTGCTGGCTGGTAAAAATGCTGTTTTGAATCGATGCATTGGTCAGCCCGCTGTAAATGGCCGGGGTCATTTCATTAAGCACGGCCGCGACACCGGCGGAAGAAAGCGAACTCATGGATATGAGCAGACTTTTTGCGGTGGGAGAAATATTGTTATTTTCGGGCGTAAAAGTGGTATCCAGATATTCGCCAACGGCTTTCTGGTTGGCATTTTGGGCGTCGGGCGCAAAAAGCGTTTGCACCGTTACGGTAACTCCGGTGGAACTGGTGGTTTCATAAAAATCCACGGGTGACGCGGAAGGCAATTCACCAGCGGTAATTTTGTTGAAGCCGGTTCCATAGGTCACGCCGCCGGTTTCCAGAGGTGTTGCTCCAGTCGCGGTCGGGGACAAACCGCCGGACGCCGTCACGCCGACGGGCGTTGCTCCGGCGGATACCAGGGCAAGCGTATCAAAATCGTGAAATTGCCCATAATTAAGCAAATTGGCGGAATTCACCACCAGAATATCGGCTGTGCCATTGAGGTTCGCCACCGCTGTACCCGCAACCGCAACGGAATCAGCGATTATTGGAGCCGAGGCGGATGAAAATGCCACCAGGTGCAACGTTGAATTCGCGTCCTGGCTGTATCCTTTTACGCTGATCGCTTCAGGAGTGGCGGAAGTTATGCCAGTGGTGAATGCGTCGTAATAGGTGGATGAGTCCAATGCTGTCGTCGCAGCAGTTGTCCCCGTTAGCGCAACCGCCCCGCTGGCCAAGGCCGCCGGTGCCCCGGCAACCAGGGTTCCAGCTGAAACATTGGTTCCGCCGGTATATGTATTATTTCCGGACAAAACCTCCACACCAGTGCCGGTTTTATCCAATATTCCGCCGGTTCCCCCGGCAATACCCCCATCTTGAATGACCCCGCCGAATGAATCACTTCCGGTAACATCAAGCGTCAAGGTCTGGGATCCGAGAGCCACTGTCCCTCCCGTGCCGCTGAGGCCGGATAACGTCACGCCGCCGGTGGCCTGGGAAATATCCAGCGTTCCGCCGGTATGGATCGTCACGCCGCTGGACTTGGCAATGCTGCCGGTTCCGGTCAGCGCCAGCGTGCCGCTGGTAATCGTGGTTGCACCGGTATAGGTATTGGTGCCGGAAAGAGTCAGCACGCCGCCGGCGGTGGAACTTAATACAGTCAACGCGCCCGTGCCGCTGAACACCCCTGAAAATAAATCGTTCTGTCCATCGGTATCAATGGTTCCGCCACCGGAATTAAGTGTAACCGCCCGCGCATCGTTGACAGCGGCCGTGGTTTTCAAGGTTCCGCCATTAAAAGTCAGCCCCCCCGTGCCAAGCTGACTGTCGGCGGAAATCGCCAGGGTTCCGGCGGTCAAAGTTGTGCCGCCGGTATAGGTATTGGCACCGGAAAGCGTTAATGTTCCAGACGGCTCATTGAGAACCAATGCGAGACTATTTAAGAGATTGCCGGAAATGGTGCTGCTGGCTGTCGCCGCCGTGCCGCTGCCAAATGTCAGCGTAATTCCGCCGGCACTTCCGCCATCGATATTACCGGCGATGCTTGAACCGGTGGGCGTGGCCATGGTTGAGGGATCAATCGTCAGACTGCTCGCTGTAGTGCTGGTGTTGGTGATAACGGTTCCAGTCGCGGTTACCTGTAATTGCCCCACCTTAAAGTTACCGCCATTAAGATCAGCGGGAAGGCGCGTGGTGGTACCGATAATGGCGTCATAAATAGTACCGGCCGGTGTGCCATTATTGGGAATTCCAGCCGACCAGTTGAGGGCATCATTCCAAAAACTATCTGTGGTACTGCCACCGGACCAGGTTGTTACCGTATCCGCCGCCTGGAGCGTCTGTGAACAATAACCTGCCGCCATCACCGCGGCAGCCACGAGTAAAAATCCAGCCGATCTTTTCCCCCGCCCCTGCCGCGAGTTGCCTGAGCATAATTTGAATTGCCGCAACATAAGACATACCTCCACGAAAATCGCTTCCAAAATTCCGGAGAAGAGCCAAAAAAGATTCGTTTACCCTTTCCGAATACTGGGCTTATAACTCCAAGGTGGCATTAAAGTCAATGGACACGCCGGTTTGAACCAACTTGTGAATTCTCAGCCTGTGCCGGAAACGGATCCACCCGGACGAGAACCGCTGATTGCGCCGCTGTCCCGGGCGGCACGATGGAGGTTTGATCCTACGGCAAAATTTCCCTGTTCCCGGTCAAGCTTCGGAGGGCTTGCCATCCCGGGCACGATCCTCAGTTGACGTTACACGCGTTGGCTAAGTTGGTTGCCTCGGCTGCCGCGGGCCGGGCCAGACCGGTCAATTAAGTTCCCTGGCTTTCTTACCTTACATCAAGCCAAAGCGCAGTGTCGGCGGCGTTAAACGCAAATCATTCGCCCCATTTCAGGGGACATGCGCAGTGCAGTTGCGGACAACCCGCCATAACCGATACCCACCGCGCGCCGGGGCGGTCCATCCCATCCTGCCAGGAAGTCAATCCGATTCGCCATCGCCGATACCCGCCCTACCCACAAAACAAATTCCCCATTGCTCGTTAATAGTTGATGGTTGCCCTCCGTATCCGTTTTAATCCGTGAAATCCGTGGTCCCCTGTCGCCTCCAAATCAACAGAAACGGCTAGCCCCCCCGAAATCTCGCCGCACCAGACAGGGAAAGCCGGCGTTTTGGCAGGCGGATGTTACCCGCGGGACCCGTCGCGGTTGTTATGCATAAACCTCGGCGTCGCGCAGGCGGGGCGCGGCACGATCTTTTTCTGATAACACCAGAGCACCGGCATCCGGCCAGGATATGCCGATGTCCGGGTCATTAAACAAAATCGACCGCTCAAATTCATTTGCGTCCCGGCCTTATCGACTCGGCGTCCATAGCGCCGAAATGGGCATGGCGGTTATTTGTTTCCCGACAGGCAGTACCTGTCCTCCCATATACAATACAATTCCTCGGACAAATTTGCTCCCAACCGTCTCCGCGAGATCGTGCATCCCCGCAAGTTCGGAGGCGGTAACATTCAGGCTGGCTTTTACCTCCACACCGACAATGCGACCGTCGCGGCTCTCCAGCACAAAATCCACCTCCTTGCCGTCGGCTGTACGGTAGTAATACAGTCGAGGATGGACAACACTCCAGGTACTCTGTTTGCGCAGCTCCTGCCCGACGAATGATTCCAGCAGTGCCCCCATATTTTCCGCGGGATTCGCCAGCTTCTCCGCATTGACGTGCATCAAATGCGCTGTCAATCCGGTGTCATTGAGATAAACTTTCTCCCGCTTTATCAGCCGCTTGCGAATATTGGTGAACCATGCCGGCAAGGGCTGATATAAGCGGGTCGCTCCCAGCAGTGCAAGATATCTCGCCAAGGTAGGCTGGGCAAAACCCAGATCACGCGAAAGTTCCGCGACGTTCAGCAGGCCGCCGGTCTGCGCCGCCAAGAGGCTTAACAGCCGTGGCATCTGGGTCAGGCCGTCAACAGCCGCCAGTTGCCGCACGTCACGCTCCAGAATGGTGGTGATATAGGAATTAAACCACGCCTCGCGCCGCCGTGGCTCCTGGCGCGCAATGACCTCAGGGTAGCCGCCAGCCACGATCAACCGGGCAATTCGGCTTCGACTGATCGCGGGCAGTTTCCGCATCCGGATTGCACGATCGCCAAATGCAACGTCTATAAAGTCCTCCCGATTACCGGCAATTTCTCCTTGTGAGAGCGGCCAGAGCGAGAGGATTTCCATACGCCCGGCCAGGGAGTCGGAAAGTCTGGGAGCCAGTAGAATATCGGATGATCCCGTGAGTAGAAAACGCCCCGGCCGGCGGTCGCTGTCTATGGCCAGTTTAATGGGCCGGAACAACTCCGGCGCAAGCTGGACTTCATCAATGACGACCGGATCGCTCAGGCCGGAGATGAAATCCGCAGGTGATCCGGTGGCGGCGGCCCGCGCGACGGGATTATCCAGCGTAATATATTCAGCCGGATGCGGCCGACGGGCCAACATTTGCACCAGCGTGCTTTTGCCGCACTGCCGCGGCCCCTGCAGCAATACCACCGGTGTATCTTTCAGTGCCGCAAGCACCGAGCTTTTCAGGAAGCGGTCATACATCAGCGGCTCCTTTTTCCTAATCCATAGTATTGGATAATATAACACCAAGTGTTATATTATCCAACACTATCCATTCGATCCAAATTGTGGATATGGCAATTGCCGGGGCGGCTGCCGGTACACCCTTCAGCACACATCTGCTCCGATCATGTAATAAGATCAATCACCTATGACGGCCTGAAGTGAATTCCGGCATGCGCCAGGCTTGTTACGGATAAACCTCGGCGTCGCGCAGGCGGGGGGCGGCGCGATCTTTCTCCGATAACACCAGAGCACCGGCATCCGGCCAGGATATGCCGATGTCCGGATCATTAAACGCAATCGAGCGTTCAAATTCTCTTGCATAATAATCCGTGGTTTTGTAAAGAAACTCGACGGTATCAGAGAGCACGAGAAAACCGTGGGCAAATCCCGGCGGCACATACGCCATGCGCAGGTTTTCATCCGAAAGATGAAAACCCACCCATTTTCCAAAAGTGGGCGACCGCCGGCGGATATCCACCGCCACATCATACACTTCCCCGCGCACTACGCGGACCAGTTTTCCCTGAGCCTGTTGAATCTGATAATGCAACCCGCGCAAAACACCCCGGCTGGAGCGGGAGTGATTGTCCTGCACAAAATCAGCGGATATGCCGAGCTGCGCAAACGTCCGCTGATTGTAGCTTTCCATAAAAAAGCCGCGGGTGTCACGAAATACCGCCGGCTCCAGCAGCAGCACATCCGGAATGTCAGTGGGAATGATTTTCATATTTAAGCCAGCTTCTCTTCGAGAATGTCCAACAGATATTGCCCATACTCATTTTTCGCCAACGGTCTGGCGAGTTGCCGCAATTGTTCGGCGGTGATAAATCCGCGCCGCCAGGCGATTTCCTCCGGGCACGCCACTTTAAGTCCCTGCCGACGTTCAATGGTTTGAATATACATTGAAGCATCCAGCAGGGATTGGTGCGTGCCGGTATCCAGCCAGGCCATGCCCCGGCCCATGACTTTTACCCGCAGGGTTTTTTTGGCCAGATAAACCTTGTTGACATCGGTTATTTCCAGTTCACCGCGCGCCGACGGCTTGAGATTTTCCGCCACAGATACCACGTCCGGACCGTAGAAGTAAATGCCCGTGACGGCAAATCTGGATTTTGGTTTGGCCGGTTTTTCCTCCAGCGATAACGCATTGAAATCTTTATCAAATTCCACCACGCCGTAGCGTTCCGGATCGACAACGGGATAGGCAAAAACAGTGGCTCCGGTTGTTTCAGCGGCGGCCGCGTTGAGATCCGCGGCAAAATCATGGCCGTAGAAAATGTTGTCACCGAGTACCAGCGCACTGGGATTGTTGCCGATAAATTCTTTCCCGATGATAAACGCCTGCGCAATGCCATTGGGTTCCGGTTGCACGGCATAGGAAATATTCAAGCCCCAATGTTTGCCATCGCCGAGCAACTGTTTAAATCGTGGTGTATCCTGCGGCGTGGAAATAAGCAGGATGTCCCGCATGCCCGCAAGCATCAGCGTGGAGAGCGGATAATAGATCATCGGCTTGTCATAAACAGGCAATAATTGCTTGGAAACCGCCAATGTCACCGGATGCAATCGGGTTCCGGCGCCACCGGCAAGAATAATGCCTTTTCGCATGGTTACGTCTCCACAAGTCTGGACCATCACCGGGCGGTTGGCCGGGGAAATATTAACCGCGCCTGGCGTAATTGGCTTCAACCCAGTTACGATATTCACCACTGGCCACATGGGCAATCCAATCGCCGTGATCCAGATACCATTGCACGGTGGCCCGGATACCATCGGCAAAGGAGCACTTGGGACGCCAGCCCAGTTCACGATTGATCTTGGTAATGTCCATGGCATACCGCCGATCGTGACCCGGGCGATCCTTGACATATTGAATCAGCGACGCATGAGGCCGATACGCGGAATCTGGACGCAACTGATCCAGAATCGAACAGATGGTTTGAACCACATCAATATTTTTCATTTCACTGTTGCCGCCGATGTTATAGGTTTCACCGGGGCGGCCGGCTTGCAGCACTTCACGAATGGCGTCGCAATGATCCAATACAAACAGCCAGTCGCGAACATTTAAACCATCACCATAAACCGGCAGCGGCTTTCCGGCCAGGGCGTTGAGAATCATCAGCGGAATAAGTTTTTCCGGAAACTGAAACGGACCATAATTATTGGAACAATTGGTGGTCAGCACCGGCATGTGATACGTGTGAAAATAGGCTCGCACCAGATGATCCGAAGCCGCCTTGGACGCGGAATAAGGGCTGTTGGGCGCATAGGGCGTGGTTTCGGTAAATGCCGGATCGGCAGCGCTTAATGAACCGTACACTTCATCCGTGGAAACGTGGAGAAAACGGAAATCCGTTTTTCCCGGTCCGCTTAATCCGGACCAGTACGCCCGCGCGGCCTCCAGCAGATGGAACGTCCCGTTGACATTGGTGATAACAAAATCCTCCGGACCATGAATGGACCGGTCAACATGGCTTTCCGCAGCAAAATGAACAATCGCCCGCGGCTGATGCGCAGCCAGCAGCTTATCCAGCAATGCACGATCATTGATATCCCCCTGCACAAATACATGTCGGGGGTCACCGCTGAGGCTGGAAAGGTTTTCCCGATTCCCGGCGTAGGTAAGCTTATCCAGATTCACCACCGGGGTGCCGATGGTGGCAATCCATGAAGTAACAAAGTTTGAGCCGATAAAACCAGCCCCACCCGTCACCAGGATCGGTGCCTTATGATTCTCTGCTGCCATTGAAAGAGTCCCTTCAGGCATAATGGAGTAATAGCGGACAACAACGCCCGGAAATACTTTCTTTATCATCGGCTTATTGCAGCCAATAAGTTCAATCGCGAAGATCCCGCATGGCATTGACCTTCATGGGCAGGCCAAAGAGCTTGATAAAGCCGATGGCGTCTTTTCCATCGTATTCCGCGCCCATCGTGAAGCTTGCCAGATCAGGCCGATACAAGCTGCCCGGTGATGCTACCGACGCCACCGTGGCCCGTCCCTTGAACAGGCGGATTTTCACCGTACCCGTGACATGCCGTGTTGCCGCGGTAACAAACGCGTCAAGCGCCTCGCGCAGCGGATGAAACCACTGGCCATAATAGACCAGATCGGCGTATTTCAGAGCAACTTGCTGCTTATAGTGAGCCAGATCACGTTCCAGGCAAACCGATTCCAATGCCCGGATGGCCGTGAGCAATACCGTGCCACCGGGAGTTTCATACGCGCCGCGGCTCTTCATGCCCACAAGGCGGTTTTCCACCAGGTCCACCTGCCCGACGGCGTGGCGTCCGGCGATGGTATTAAGCGTTTCAATAATTTTGTGCGCCGCCAATTTGCGGCCATTGACGCTTACGGGCGTCCCGGCCTCAAAGCCAACCGTGACAAACTCCGCTTTTCCCGGAGCTTTGCTGACCGGAACACTCATGACCCACAGGTTATCCTGCGGCTCATTGGCGGGATTCTCCAGATCCGCCCCTTCATGGGATATATGCCATAAATTGCGATCACGTGAATAGATCTTTTTGACCGTCTGGCTGATGGGCACACCCTTTTGCCGGGCATACTTAATGGCCGCCTCGCGACTGCGAAGTTCAAAGCGATCATCTTTCCACGGTGCAATAATCTGCAGTTCAGGGCCAAGGGCCATGTAGGTAAGTTCAAAACGCACCTGATCATTGCCCTTGCCGGTGGCGCCATGGGCCACTGCGTCGGCCCCGAGTTCATGGGCCACCCGCACCTGATGCCTGGCAATCAGCGGTCGCGCAATGGACGTTCCCAGAAGATAACTGTGTTCATAAACCGCGCCGGCCCGCAGCATGGGAAAGCAGTAATCACGGGCAAATTCTTCGCGTAAATCAGCGACGATGCACTTATCGGCACCGCTGGCGAGGGCCTTTTTCTTAATGCCGTCAAGCTCGTCACCCTGTCCGAGTTCGGCCGCGAACGCGATAACTTCGCAGCCGGGATAATTATCTTTCAGCCAGGGAAGAATCACGGAAGTATCCAGGCCGCCGGAATAGGCGAGAACAATTTTTTTTGCCGTATCAACCATTGCATAAACTCCAAAGTTCAAGTCAAACCAAGCTCCATATCATGCGCGGCAACGGCGCACTTGGCAAACGGGCGATTGTTGAGGCCCCGGAACGCCGGAAATCGCCTTCACGGTGGCTGAAGCGGGGAAAATCCGCTATGGTATAGCTCCGGATGGGCGGTTAGCTCAGTTGGTTAGAGCGCCGTGCTTACACCGCGGATGTCGGGGGTTCGAGTCCCTCACCGCCCATTGGTCCGCTCGGCACCGCGCGGCAATCCCCATGTTTTTCCAGCTTTTCTGCGCTCGCGGCATGATGGAGTTGCAACGTGGTGCCGTGAGATTCCGCAATTCACTGCGTCGGAATTTGCGTCTCCGGTTTTGCGCGAATGGAATGATCGCCGATCGCCTTGGGGGTGGGGGGCCTTTGCGTTCCGCCGGCCCGGCCGGGCCACTTGGCGAAGTTGCCGTCGGGAAATTCAACAGCCAGCCCGGAAGCGCCCGCGGTTGCCTGGGCCACACGGCATTGGGCTTACCCGGGCAGCGATAGGTAGAATTCTTGGAAGCGGGGATCCATCCTGACAGGGTCAAAATCGGCATCGTCCAGGTTCTTCCGCGTCGGGTGCGGGGCGTATTTTCTCCAATCCACCAGGCGCTGTAAACACCCCCCAACATCGTTCCGGAGTGCTGCAAGGCAAGCCATATTATAGTGCAGCGTTTCATCGCTGGGCGCGACCATCATCCCCAATTGGAACCTGTCGTACGCCTTCTTGAGGAGCCTGTCGGCTTCCTCGCCGCTCCTGCCCTTTGCCTGATACGTCAGAGCGGCACCCCAATTGCGCAGGGCTTCGCAGTTGTCCGGCTTGATCTGCGCCGCAGCCTGGTACTTCTCGTACGCCTCCTTGAAGAGCCTGTCGGCTTCCTCGCCGCCCTTGCCTCTCGCCTGCTCTGAAAGGGCGGCGCCCCAATTGTTCAGGGCCCTTTGGTCATCCGGCTTGATCTGCACTGCTGCCTGGAACTTCTCGTACGCCTCCCTGAAGAGCCTGTCGGCTTCCTCGCCGCTCTTGCTTCTGGCCTGATCCGAAAGGACGGTGCCCCAGTTGCTCAGGGCCTCGTGGTAATCCGGCTTGATCCGCACCGCAGCCTGGAATTTCTCATAC
The DNA here is from genome assembly GCA_021810145.1 of Planctomycetota bacterium. Taxonomy (GTDB): domain Bacteria; phylum Planctomycetota; class Phycisphaerae; order WQYP01; family WQYP01; genus JAMDCX01. The sequence continues at coordinate 13,227 of JAJZJL010000021.1, forward strand.
GCCTCCCTGAAGAGCCTGTCGGCTTCCTCACCGCTCCTGCTTTTCGCCTGCTCTGAAAGGGCGGTACCCCAATTGCTCAGGGCCTCGTGGTAATCCGGCTTGATCCGCACCGCAGCCTGGTACTTCTCGTACGCCTCCTTGAAGAGCCCGTCGGCTTCCTCGCCGCCCTTGCTCTTCGCCTGATCCGAAAGGGCACCGCCCCAGTTGCTCAAGGTTTTGTAGTCATCCGGCTTGATCTGCACTGCGGCCCGGTATTTCTCGTACGCCTCCTTGAAGAGTTTGTCGGCTTCCTCACCGCTCTTGCTCTTCGCGTGACCTGAAAGGGCGGTACCCCAGTTGCTCAAGGTTTTGTAGTCATCCGGTTTGACCTGCACCGCAGCCTGATATTTCTCGTGCGCCTCCCTGAAGAGCCTGTCGGCCTCCTCACCGCTCTTGCTCTTCGCGTGATCTGAAAGGGTGTTGCCCCAATTGAACAGGGCCGTGTGGCCATCCGGCTTGACCTGTACCGCAGCCCGGTATTTCTCGTACGCCTCCTTGAAGAGCCTTTCGGCTTCCTCACCGCTCTTGCTCTTCGCGTGACCTGAAAGGGCGGTACCCCAGTTGCTCAAAGTTCCGTAGTCATCCGGCTCGATCTGCACTGCAGCCTGGTATCTCTCATACGCCTCCTTGAAAAGTCTTTCGGCTTCCTCACCGCTCTTGCTCTTCGCCCGCTCTGAAAGGGCGCTTCCCCAATTGTTCAGGGCCGCGTGGAAATCCGGCTTGATCTTTACCGCAGCCTGGTATTTCTCGTACGCCTCCTTGAACAGCCCGTCGGCCTCCCCTCCGGTCGCAGCCAGTGCCCTACCCCGCAGGAGTTCCGCCCCCGTTAGCTCCTCCCATTCCGGCGAGGATGTCCCCAACCGCCTAGCTTCTTTCAGCGCACTGGATGCTGCCCCCAGTTTGCCCGCTCGGATCAATGATGAGGCCGTGGCCATGAGGGAATCGCCCAGTCGCCGCTTGATCTCCTCGGGCGCATCTTTTCCTATCTCTACACTAAGCTCCTCTAGTTTACGCAAATCCCGCGTGGCACCCGCGATTGCGATTTGAATCGCGGTGCGCATTTGGGGCTTTTCGGCCTCACCCCCGCCGGGACCCGGTTTTGAGGGCGCTGGCCTGGCTTTTTCGAGGCTCCTTAGCGCCGCCTCAACCGGGTCCGATTGTTTGGGAATGTCACTTCTCTGGGGGAATGCCATGATGCTCTTCAGCGAAGCGGTGATCGCCTCAATCGGATCGGAAACGATTTTGGGCTGCTCGATCTTCAGCCCTTCCAGAACAAGCTCCCTCATAAAGGAATCGGCATCGTGGTCGCGCACGAGAAAAGCCTCTTTCGCGTGATCCTCAAGAATTGCCATGGCAGCTTCGCAGGGATTATTGGTTCCGTAGTGGACCCAATAGAGCCTGCCTGGAAACTGGGGGATCTTGGCCAGAGAATCAAGCACGGGGTCGTGTTCCCCGCTGTACCCAACCACGATGAGTGTGCTGCCGAGTAGGGCGTCACAGAAGACGGATGGCAGATGGCTCCTGACACGTTCCATTTCCGGCTCGGTGTTGGACAGCCAGAGCCCATGCGCTTGACCGTGCAGGTATATGACCGCACTGGAGTCAATCAAGCCGGGTTGGAATCCAGCCGCCGCCGTCAGGTCGAAGGTGCGGACCGGCTGGCCGGTTACCGCCAGAGCGTCCACCATAAGCGGATCGAAATTCGTGGTGAGGATCTGGTTAATGTAATTCGCGTTGACCAACGCCGCCAGAAGGAGGTGCGCCCAATTGATTTTGAGCCTTTTCGTCTTGGGGTCGGTGGCCTTATCAATCGCCGCGCGGATAATCTTCGTACGTTCAACTGGCGGAAGGTTAGACATTAGAAAGGCATACTCGCTCTGGCCGTCCGGGCACCTCTCCAAACCCTCGATTAGCGGGTGGGCACGCAGGGTACTGGCGACTATCTCGCCTGCGGTGGGGATTCCCGCTGACCTTGAGAACCCTGCGCCAATGAGGAAGGATACTTTGCGTGTGTTGCCAGTCTCGCCGTTGCGGCACGCATACGCGATATGTTTGGCAATATGCTCGGGGGTTACCGTGCGCGGGCTCCTCGTCGGCGCATCTCTCATTAACGGCTCCTTGCGAGGGCCGGAGGGAGCGCGAGCCACGCTACCGGACGCGCAGCCCGGGCCGGGAACCGCGGCGTTGCCGCTCCCGTGCGGGCTTTCGGTTTACCGCTTGCCTCCAACCGGAAATAGTATATCCCAACTGCGGAGGTGTGCAACGGCTTGCCGGAATGCTCCTACCGAGGCTGGGCGGGATTGGGTGGTGTTGGCGCGGCTACCGTGATTTGTTGTTTAATGAGCCTGGCACCCAGATGATTTTCGATGATCTTTATAGCACCGGTATTCATCAATGCATGCATGTAGCAATGATGCACGGTCAACACCAAATCCTGGAGTTGCTGGTCTGACTCAATCTCAACGACTTTCAGTCCCATCGACTTGCACTCATCGGTATGGATGTGCCGGCCGTGCGTTTTATGCTTGCGGTAATCTGCAAGTTGCTTGGCAATCTTAGCCGCTTTGCGGCTGGAATTGGTATCGCCAGCGAACATTACCTTTGCGAGTTGCTCGCGGACGAAATCGTTCGACCACTGAATGGCGTTCGAGCATTGCCCCAGAAAGGTGGGGTGGTACTTGCCAATGATTGTCTGCCAGACCGCTACGCTTGCGGGATCTTTTTTTATTTCTTTTACCGCTCGCTTAAATTCGCGGATGACGCCATACGCTGGAACTCCACGCACCTGTGGGTCAATGGGGCCGAGGTTCGATTGCTTGCCCATCAAGATTTCTTTGCATGAACAGGCGATGATCGTACCGGCGGACATGGCAATCTGGGGCACTACGGCCCGAATATTGTTTCCGAACATCTTGCGCAGGTAATCAACGATGGATTGGGTCGATGCAATATCGCCGCCCGGTGTGTGCAAGATCAGATCAAGCCCCCTGTCGCGGTCAAGTTTATGCACAGCCATCATGAAGCCGTTTTTATCCTCATCATTGATCTCCAGCCCGACAATCTGTGGTTTTGAAAGCCATCCGGAATAATATGCAATCACATTGCGGCCGGTGTGCTTTTGGAGTTGCTCAAGGTATCTCATCCTTACCATATCATGGCTTTGTTGGGCCATGCTCTGGTGCTGAAGAATCTGGTGGTGGATCTCGTTCTGGATGTCGCCCCAATTTGGCATTTATTCCCTCATCCGTGCGGTACGGCGTACGAAGTTGAGGTCGTGGTTACCGTGAGAACCGAGGGAAATGGAAAGGGTTGGTCAAGTGAGTAGTTTTCGCCTTGATATTGCGGTGTTGGTGGCACCGGTGCAAAGTAGCGCCTATGAAGCGAAATCAGCTTTGAAGCCTCTCGCTTTGTTCCACGCCTGGACTGTTCACCGCGCCTGGATTTTTCGCGTTTCATAACCACTCTCCTGCTAGCGTTGGGACGCCGTTGAACGAGTTTAGTTAACGATAAGTATACGATATTTCCTCAAGGATTCAAGATTGCCAGTTGCCATTATTTTTCCACTTCATTTCTGTCCCGGTTATCATCCTTTCCATTTTTTCCTCACGGGTAGCAGTCCGTTTTCGCCTGCACGTTGTTGTCTGTTTTCCGCTGCGGCTGGCGCGGAGCGCGGCCCGCCGGCTATATCGGACTTGCCATAGGCAGCGGGTCTCAAAATATACGTGCGGATAGCCGCTACCGGAAGAAAGGACCAACGATCAATAGCGGCCTGAAGTTTCCGATCTGGCGTGGCTGGGCCGCTTTTAGCGCCGGGATCTCGGCCCGCAGTTTTTACAATACGCTGTTTTTCGCGGGTATTTTGGGGCGGCGTGAATCCGTTAGCCGCCAGGCTTTAAGAAAGCGTGGCGGCACAGCACTTTAGTCGAAGATCCGCGGTTGAACATACATGGGGGAACTGGCGGCAAAATCTTGAAACAGCCCGATTGTGAATTTGCGGGCTTCAAGTCGTTTGACGGCTTGGCGTATGGTCAACTAGCATACACACTCTATGTGTGTGTCCGGTTGGGTGGTTTAACATAAACCACGGCCGATTGGACCAGATGGCAGGACTTTGGACGGGTTAACGCCCGGTTAGACAGACATGAGCAATCAGAACGACGCAGACCAGATAGCTTCTCTTTCCAGTGTTCGTAATGCGCACCAGAATGGTGATGAAACGCAGGTAACACCCGTGCCGGCTGCGGCGGAAACGGACGCGACTCAGAAGCCGATTGCCATTATTTCAGATATCCACGGCAATCTTGAAGCGCTCACGGTGGTCATGGAGGAAATACGCCGCCGGAATGTCACAAGCATCTGCTGTCTCGGTGATGTTATCGGTTATGGCCCCAACCCGCTGGAATGTCTGGACACCGTTATCGAAAATTGTGAGTTTACCATCATGGGCAACCATGATTTCGCCATCTTTTATGAACCCTTTAATTTTAACACCGCCGCGGAAAACGCCGCCTACTGGACACGCCAGCAGTTTGAAGCCGATCCCGACCGTACCCGGCGAAATCGACGGTGGCGTTATCTTGGCGGCATGCAGACACGCATGATGCATCCGCGGTTTATGGCTGTGCATGGATCGCCGCGGCGGCCAATTAATGAATATATTTTCCCCGATGACATTTATTCCGCATCGCAAAAAATCGCGCTGATTTTTGAACGTGTGGGCCATTTGTGCTTTGTCGGCCATACGCATGTTCCGGGGGTTTTTGTGGCCCAGCCGGATTTTTATTCGCCTGATGATCTCAATAATCGCTATGACATAACCGAGGAAAAAGCGGTCATTAATGTCGGCAGCGTCGGGCAGCCGCGCGACCATGACCCGCGGTCAAGTTTTGTTATTCTGCATCCGGGACATGTGGAATTTATCCGTCTGGCATACGACGTGAATACCACCGTGGATAAGGTGCGATCCATTGACGCCCTGGACAACTTTTTAGGCCAGCGACTGCTGGAGGGTGCTTAAAGCGGATGCGATCGCGTCCCGGCACCTAAGTTGAGAGAGCGGCATCCGCCCCACCTTGAACAATGGAAAGATTATGGATATAAAAAAAATCATCCAGCTTGTGCTGATTGCCCTGATTGTCGGCATCGGCGTGCAACTGATCATGGGCCGTTTTTTTGGCAAGCAAAAGGCGCCGATACCGGCGGTAAGCCCGCAAATCAGCACGGGGCCGAAGATTGAACCGGTCGTAGCGGTACCGGCGAAAGTTGTCCGGTTAGGCTCAAGCGCCAAGGCCGAGGGCAAAACATTTCTTCTGGCCATGTGGGTGGACAATGTTTCCGCCGGACTTAAGCGCGTGGAACTTAACGCGCTGCAATATCGCGAATCGGTTCATTCATCTCAGCCGCTGCTGCTGATGAGGCAGATGAAGGGATCGCCACTGGCCTATTCCACGCAGGCCGTTACGGTCAACGGGGCACGCTATGATGTCGCGAATCTGGCTTGGTCATACGCTTCCCCGGTAAAGCCCGGTGCGACCAAAGCGGTGCTGGAATTACAACTCGAAGACAGCCATAACCATCCGCTGGTTCTGCTGAAGAAGATTTTTCAGCTCAACAAGCAGGATTACCAGGTTACGATCACCCAGGAGGTGGAAAATTTAACCGACAAACCTGAAACCATCCGGGTGCGCATGTTCGGGCCAACCGACTTGCCGCAATTGGATCGCGAAGCGGACCTCCGGACTTTCTGGTGCACCGGCTATCGCGCCGCGAGCAAATATCTGGATACCTCCGGCTTTCCCCATCCGGGAGTTCAGCCGCTGCTGGAGGCCGATGTGAAGCCCGTACCGCTGGGCGATTTCACCGGGCAGAACCGCCTGCTTTGGATTGCATCATCCAACCGCTTTTTTACCAGCATTATGCGTCCGATGCCGTATGGAGCGGTGAAAATGCTCCCGCTGGATAGCGGCGGCCAGATTCCCTCGATTGACTATCTGCAATCAGCCACGTTGGAACGTGTGGATCCTCAATGGCCGCAGGCCAACCCGCGCGGCGTTCTGGCCGTGCGCGTTACCAGTAAGAATCTGCTGCTGGCACCACATGACACCACCGCCATGCCGCTGGCCGTGTACATGGGACCGCTTAAGCGATCGTTGCTGATGGGATCGTCCAAGGCGAATCCCACCTCACCGGCCTATGAGTACCATTTGTATAAATATCTGGCGGTTATTGATTTCGGCCGCGGGAGCTATTGTGCGTTCTGCACTTTTTCATGGCTGTCGCTTATTATTCTGAAAATTCTGGATTTAATTCATCACTACATTGTTGGCAACTATGGCGTGGCGATCATGATTCTGGTTCTGGCGGTGCGATTGCTGCTGCACCCGCTGACACGCTGGGGACAGGTCAACATGACCACCATGCAGCGCAAGATGGCGAAAATTCAGCCGGAACTGGAACGGATTCGCACGAAATATGCGAAAGACAAACAGCGTCAGCAGGCGGAAACAATGGCCCTGTACAAGGAACGCAATATCAACCCGGCCGCCAGCGTGCTGGGGTGTTTACCCATGCTGCTGCAGATGCCGATCTGGATTGCCCTGTATTCCGGACTGGCGGTGGATATTGATCTGCGGCAGGCCGGCTTTATTCCCGGATGGATTACCGATCTGGCCAATCCGGACACGCTGGCCACATTTCATACACCGTTTTCCGTCTGGTTCCTGGGATACACATATCATGGGCAGGACTTTATTTCGATTAATCTTCTGCCGGTTTTATTGGGCATTGTGTTTTTCTTCCAGATGCGATTTCAAATGAAACTCGCACCGGCACCAACGGATCCGCAACAGGCGCAGACCCAGAAGATGTCGCAGTTTATGGTTATTCTTTTCCCTTTGTTTTTATACAATGCCCCCTCCGGATTAAATCTGTATATCTGCGCCAGTACCGTCGGCGGTCTGATTGACACCACATTGGTACGACGCCATCTCAAGCGCATTGAAGAGCGGCAAGCATTGGCGGATACCGTAATTGACCGGAAAAAGTAGACCCATTTGCGGGTACCAGCACACAGTGCCGGCAGTTATATGCCACGCTGCTTTTTAAAGTTAATATCGCCGAACATTCGGATCCACCAGCAAACTCCAGGCCTCGATACCGCCGGCCATTGAATGAGTCTGCTCGAAGCCCGCCTGCCGCAGCCAGGCGGTAGCGCGCAAAGACCGTGCGCCATGGTGACAATGCACCACAATGCGTTTGCCTCGCCATTTTTCCAGCTCCGCCAGCCGCTGCGGCAACTGATCCAGCGGAATCAGCAGGGATCCTTCAATTCGCGCGTGATCCCATTCTTTTTGTTGCCGCACATCCAATATTAAAATTTCGGCTTCGGAATTCTTAAGCTTGTGCACGTCATGGGGGTGAATTTCCCATTTGGGATCCACATTCATTTTCATTGATGATGCGCCCTTCGCATGCGGGTTGTGATGATCGGACATGGAATCAGCCATAGTTTACTCTCCAGTTTAAACGCCAAAGCCATAGCGTATATGAATTAATTATAGACGCTCCATAATCAATTGTGCGATTGATCCGCGTTGCGCAGCAGGTAATGGTCAATGGCCAGCACCAGATCATCCAGCCGCTGCGTCCAATGCGCCATGTCCCGGGCCGCAACTTCCACCGGACTGCCGCCGTCGCGATGGTGCAGCATGCGGTGTTCGGCATCCGCATGCTGAAATTCTTCCAGTTTTCCGTAACGATTGCGGCGATGTTCAAACCAGTGTGTCAACGGGCAGTGCTTGATATCCGGCATGGGCCAATGCTTCGGATCACCGTCGGCAGGCGGAATGCGCCCCTGCCGCAGCCGCAACTGCCGGGATCGCGCAACCTGCATGGCCAGCAGGGGATAGTCCTCCGGCAGATAAACCGGCGGATAGATATTCTCCGTCAGTTTGACGTTCCGAGCCCAGGGCAGAAACTCGATAAGCGGCATGGGAGTGGCCAGAAACGCCCCCTGAATGCGCTGCCCCCCCAGGCGCATCCATGTATCAAGTTCCTGCCGGGTTTCGACGCCCTCGGCAATCAGCGACAATTCGGAGATCAGAGCAAATTGAATTGTGGAAATGGCCACCGCCAGATGCGAAGGATTATCCATTAACCCGCGAATGAATTCCTGACCAAGTTTTAATTCCTGTACCGGCAAAGACGCCGCATACAGCAGGGAAGCATACCCGGTGCCAAAATCATCGAGACTTGTGGACAATCCACGCGCCTTGATGGCCGCGACGCGGGATTGGGCCAATGAAAGATTTTTCAAGGCCGAACCTTCGGTTATTTCCAATCGCAGGAATGAATGATCCGGCAATGTGCCGATTAATGTATCGAGATCACCCAGAAAATCGGGACGCAACAAATGCGCCGCACCGATATTAACGCTGATGGGAATATGGATGCCGCTGGCCAGCAGTTCATTGCGCAGAATCATCGCCTGGGAAATAACGAATCGATCCAGTTCACGAATCAGCCCCGGATCGCCTTCGATAATCGGTATAAATTCCCCGGGGGATATCCAGTTCTCTCCCTCATGCCAGCGGGCCAGAAGTTCCACGCCCTCCAGCTTGCCGGTTCGCATATTGGCCTGCGGCTGAAGGAAACATTCTATTTTTCCCCCGGCCAGGGCCGCCGGGAAGCTTTGTCGAATGCGAAAGCGCTTTTCAATTCGCTGTGCCACCACGGATTCAAATATCTGAATATGATGCTGTCCCTCTTTAGCGTTATACAGCGCCGCATCGGCATGACGCAACAGATCCGTCCGATCGGCTTTGTCCAGGGGATAAACCGTAAAGCCCATCCGGGCGCCGACGGTAATAACTTCCTGCCCCCATTGAATGGGTTGCCGCACGGCCTCCAGCAGACGATTGGCCGCCTCGGTTAAATCTTCCGGCGCACTTAAATTCAGAAGGATGCCGAATTCATCCCCGCCGAGCCGCGCCACGGCATCCCCGGCACGCAACGCGCCGGCGAGGCGGCCGGCGACGGTTTTAAGCAGATCATCGCCGGCGGCATGGCCCAGCGTGTCGTTGGTTTCCTTGAAGTTATCCAGATCCATGATTCCGATGGCCAGAAAATGACCCGTTCGATCCACACGCCCCAACGAAGCAATGGTGGTTTGCTCAAAGTATGCGCGATTCGGCAGGCCGGTGAGCGGATCATGAATGCTCATATATTCCAGCCGGCGGCGCTGTCGGTGCGATTCAAGCGCCACGCTGGTATTGCTGACCAGTTGTGTCAACAGTTTGTTTATGTCGCGCGTAAAATAACTCCCCTGCCGCGCTACAACCACCAGTACCGCCCGCGGATGGCCGTCAATCGAATGAATTGGAAAGCCCGCAAAACCGCCATGACGATATTTTCTTACGTTTTCCAGCCAGGGGGCCAGTTTGGGATCGTGCCGGGCGTCAAGGATCGTGACCGGCGCGTTGAGTCTATACACCTGACCGGTAACGCCCCAACCCTCAGGTTTTGTCGGATCGATACTGACGGTTTCGGGCATGGGAATACCATGCAGTTCATCATTGCGGACAATACGGGCGCAGCTGTGTTCCGCATCGATGACACTGACATAAGCCAACAGCGCATCGGTACATTCCAGAATGGTTTTGGAAAGCATCCGATACATTTCTTCCGGGGCCGGGTCCGCCAGCAACATGCGATTGATTTGCTCAAGCGCATGCTGGTAACTCTGCAATCGCTTGAGCGTCCGGTCATTCTTGATCCGATCCAACGCCACGCCGATATCCGCGGCCAGGCGTACCAGCAATTCCTCCGCTCCCGCGGGAAATGGCGCCGTCTCGGAGCAATAAATCGTTAACAATCCCCGTTGGCCGTCCTTGGTTTTAAATGGAGCGTTAATGCTGCCGGTAATGCCAAAATGACGCGCACGATCCAGCCACGGCGCAAAGGATGGATTCGCTTCGCGCCAGTCGGTTACCACAACCTGTCCGGTGGTCAATGCTTTTCCGCTCGGCCCCCGCCCCTGGGCACAAGTCGGTTCGCTGTATATCCAGAGTTTTCGTGTATAAGATTTCGCCGCCCCCGCCACCGCGCGAATATGCACCCATTTCGTATATTGATCGACCGTTCCCACCCACACCAGCGGAAGCTTCAAGTGGTTTTCCAGCGTGCGAACCACGGCATGAAGCAATGCCGATACGGATGCATAACTGCTTAATACCTGATTGGTAATGCGTATGGCCTGATAAAATCCGTCGCGCAACTGGATGCCGGTCAGATGTGCCCGTCGGTACCCCGCCAGATGCCAACCCTCATCCAGGTGCAGCCGCTTGTAAATCGCGTTCCGGAGAACCTCCCGATCCGCCGGCGCAATGTCCAGCAGCGCCTGATTCAAATCCTGCGCAAAAAGGGCGTACGATGCGGAAATCCACGATATCGACAGCCCCAGGCGATGGTGAATCTGTCCCAGTTCCACAAGCTGTTCGGCACGCCGGCTGTCAAGATCCTCCAGCAACATCACGCGGAAATGCTCCGCGAGATGGCGTTTCAAACGTTCCAACTGTTCCGGCGGCAGCGGCGAGATAAAATTTGCCGTGGCCGGTATGGATCCGAGCCATGTATAAAAGTGCTCAACGATTCCCGCGATGTGTCGGGTCAGGCCGGGAGCGTATTGCCGCAAGGCAGCGTCTTCCTGATCGTTGAGACGAAGCAGCTCCGATAGTTGGAGAATGTCAGACAAATCGTCCTGCATTGCCCGCCGGCCCCCTTTCTTTATCACCCCCGCCTCTTGCTGAGAAGAGACAGCGAATTGAACTTCATCTATATTTTACAGGCGACACAATTGGCTGCAACCGTTTTGCGCCGCGGAAAGATGATGGTTATGAACACCGAAAAGCCAACACTTTGTATCTCGCGCGACCTGCTTTCCGTCGCACAGAATCATGCACAACATCAGTATCCATACGAAGCTTGCGGTTTTCTCCTCGGTCATGTGCGCGACAATTCAACATCCGTCCATGTCATCGTGCCCGCCGCCAATGTTGCGGCCCCGGAAACGCGGAAGCGGGCATACCACATTGATCCGCGGCACTGGATGCGCACAGAACAGCAGGCTTCCAGGCAGGGATTGACGATTGTTGGCATTTATCACTCTCATCCCGACGCGGAGCCGATGCTCAGTCAAACGGATATTGACGCGCTATGGCCAAATCTGATTTATCTGATTGTCTCCAGCGGACCGGGACGGCAGGATTCTCGGATGGCCTGGACCCTTAACAACACCTCGGGTAATCCGGAAGCGTGTGATATAAGCCTGCTGGATTCATGACAAAAGCACGGGACTTATTTCCCACGGGTTGTTGCGGCACCGGTTTTGTCGATGCCCGCGAATGACATTCCCGGCAACCCCAATTGTTTTCGCGCCTTATTACTCGCCGCCAAGGCATCATTAAGTTGCTTTGCGGAATAATATTTGACGTGGCCATCGGCAAAGCCCATCGGACCACCCTGATGCATGGTTTGGGTATTCCGAAACAGAATGATGATGTCTCCCAGCAATTTTCCTTTTGTTGCACTGTTGGGCAATATCAGATCGGAGCCGACATAGCGATAATCACTGTTACGATTTATCGCGGCAATCTGCGTACTGCGTTTAATATGATTCCAATTCGCCGGCAGCGAAATGGGTGCCAACGCATTGGTCGGATCACTTAAGTCTCTGACGGTTATGAGTTTGGCATTCAGCAAGGTCAAAAGATCAGGGGGAAAATGCCCGTGATGCCGCCCGGCATATTCCAGACAGGCATTACCAATGGCGGCAATATGCCGAAATTGCGAAACTTCGCGAGCTTTATGCAACGCCACCGATTGCACGGCGAAGACCAGCATTCCCGCGGTCATTGCGGCGATGCCCAGCCACCTGCCAAACAACCAGTGCTGCTTTTCCTGAATGCGGTAAATAATGGCTCCCGCACCAAGAAACAAGGTCATAAGCGACAAGATCAGCACGCTTACCGGCGGAGGAGCTTCCGTTGCGGGTTTGGACTGTGCAAGCAAAATTCCTTCGCCAATCAGGCAGACCACCGCCGCCACAGAAAGCCAGTTCACCGGTCGGCGGTCAGATACGTTTTGATTGTTCATGATAATCCTTCAACACCAAACAATTCGCGTGATTATAAGGCACAGCGCCCCTGGCGGCACTATGAATGGCCTTATTCCGGCGCGACGGATTCCGAATTGACTGTCATGACACAAGTAAGCAATGTGTTTCGGTCATTGGCCATGCAACATGGCTTTTGATTTCCGCAGTTAACCGGTTGAGCCTTACTGGTTCGCGCCTGCGAGCCTGCTATCGCGTATAATCGTATAAAGTAGATTGGTCGGCGCGGATCACAGGGTCCGCCTAATTTGGAATTGTGCAGGCGATGAACAAGCTTACAAAAAAATCAATTCTCGACGTATCCCAGCAGACGGTATATCCACCGGAGGCTTTTGAATTTGTGCGGGAGGGGCTGGCGTTGACCGTGGAAAGCGTGCATTCCGCCAGCGCGGGCGAGGAATTACCCGAGGGACAGCGCCATGTATCAGGTCAGGATTTAGCCCGCGGATTGCGCGATCTGGCCATCCGGAATTACGGGATTTTGGCCGGCGCGGTATTGGCGCATTGGAATATTCACACTACCATGGATTTTGGTAAAATTGTTTTCGCGATGGTGGAAAGCGGCATGATGCACAAAACACCGGAAGACAATATCGAAGACTTCCGGGATGTTTTTGATTTTGAAGAAGCTTTTACCGCTCCGCGGCGCCCACTGATAACTGGAACGCCGGTTTTTAATTTAAAGTCGATGTAGTCGCGGTTGGCACGGATGCAAAAAGTTCAGGCATTGATATGCTTGCAAAATACAGGGATGGCCTTTTTTCCTTATAAGGGGTAACAAGCGTGGTAATGAAATGTGTAAAGCGTGTCGTTCTCGTTGGGATTGCGGGCCTGCTGCTGACGGGCTGCACCTATCAGCAGCCGCCGGTTGATTTGACCGCCCCATCCCATTTCACCTTAACTGTCATAGACGGCACCCACCGCCGCTCGGCGATTAATGTTCCAATCCCCGCTTCGTCCAACTTACTGCCTGATACGCAGGCACTGATCCGTTCGTCCGGCCCCTGGTCGATGAAGCCCGATGAAACCGGCACACTCAACGAAGTGATCATCAATGGCCCCATGTATGATGTCAATGTGATGTCCGATCAACTGGTCATCCGATTCCATCATGATCCAAATCAGGTTGGTGCGGTATCCACTGCGATCACCCGGCAGCAGTATGATCAGATTCGCCAGGACGCAATGGTAACGGTTCAGCCGGATCAATGGAAGAAAATCACGTACGGCCCGAATCCCTGAGCGCGATCCGCTTCCATTCTGAGGGCTTTCACGGCATACTCTGCATTATGCGGTGGCTGACATTCTTTTTATTGCTCTATTTTGCCACGGCCCTTCAGGCCGCGCATCTTGGGCAATGGAGTGAATACGGCTATTTTCATATCGAATATATATTCATGCTGGCGGTTTTCTACGCCCTGTTTGCGGACAAGGATGCGGCTTTACTGGCCTGTTTCTGGTGCGGATTGATGTACGACCTCACGGGGCAATCGATTGTCGGATTGGAGGCCATCCTCGCCGGCATGATTGCCCTGGGAATTGTCAGCATCCGCATGCACATATTCCGCAGCAGCGTGCTGGGGCAGATGGTCATAACCTTTCTGGCGGTATTATTGTTTCTGGCGGGGCGGCTGGCCTTGGGCCAATTGGCCTTGTTTCTGGCCGGACGGGCTGTACCGATTATCAATATTCTGGCGTATACCGGGGTGATATTATCCAGCAGCCTTTATACCGCCGTGGTGGCCCCCTGGGTTTTCCGCGCTTTATTTCTTCTGGGGGATATGCTCGGCTTTGATATGCAGCATCGTCGGGGTATCGCCCGGTAAACCCACGGCCACGTTGTGAGTGCTGCGATGTCATACCGGTTGCGCGCGAATTGAATATTTCTTCTGACGGTGCGTTGAAATAATCCGCCGAATTACGCTAAGATCAATGGCGCTGGCGGCATCCGGTTCTGCGGCAACATGAGAGGTACCCCATCAAGATGTTAAGGCGGCGGCTGATTATGCTTGTTGTTCTTGCGGCCATGGCAATGGCTGTCATCGGAACGCGCCTGGCCGCACTGGAAATATTTCAGCATCGGCACTGGCAGGATGAGGCACGCAGTTTCACCTATCGCCATTACATGATTCCCACCCGCCGGGGAGAAATTGTGGATCGGGACGGCCGAATTCTGGCGGTGGAAACCCCGTGTTACAATCTGGCGATTGAATATCAGGCTATGAACCACGATGCGCTATGGATAACAACCGTGGCCATTCGCCGCCTGGAACGGCGCAAATTATCCCGTGCACAAATTCTTCTTCGCCTGCCGGTTGAAAAGCGGAAAATAAACGAGTATCTGGACCGTATGCCGGAATCCATCGCGGATCACTGCGGCGTTCCGCTGGGAATGGTTCTGCACAGCTTTGATATTATCCGCCGGCGCATGCAGCTTCTCCGGGAGGATGTCTGGACGGTGCGCTATTCGCACCTGGTTCATTCCGGGTCGTCTCCGGATGATCTTGATGAACAAATGGGACTGGCCAACAGCATTGACCTTTCTGAAGCACATGAAGCCCACACCGTCATCCCCGATATTGGCTTTGCCGCGGCCGCTTATTTCAAAAAGCACACCCGCCGCTATCCCGGTCTTGTGGTGGAGGCCGGCACACACCGCATCTATCCCTATAACAATGTCGGGGCGCATCTGATTGGTTATATGCGGCAAGTCACGGCCAGCGTGGTCGAAAAACATCCGTTTGTTCTCCCGCGGCTGATTGCGGGCAGCCTGCGGGACACGCGCGGGCACCTGAAGGGATATTTGCCCGGCGATACGATGGGAGCAACCGGGGTGGAACAGGCCGCCGAAAAATTATTGCGCGGAACCCGCGGTGTACGACTGGTAAATCTGGAGGGCCATGCGGTCAAAGCGGACTATCGCAAACCGATTCCCGGAGAGAATATTCGTTTGACACTGGATATTAATTTACAACGGGCGCTGAGAGAAAAGCTGGAAGACCCCACCACGCATCTGCTGTATTTTAACGGGCAATGGCACAATACCGCCGTGGTGGTATTGTCCGTTCAGACCAACCGCGTATTGTTGATGCTCTCGGAGCCGGGCTACAACATCAACACGATTCACAAAGATTATTCAATGTTGTTGAAAGATTCCCGATTACCGTTGATGGATCGCGCCATGTCCAGCGCGCTTCCTCCCGGCAGTATCGTTAAACCGCTGGAAGCATCCTTTGCCATGACGGAAGGCGTCATTACACCACATACAATTATCAACTGTGGCCCGGAACTGTTCCCAAATCATCCCAATGTGTTTCGCGATGATTCCTATCCGTATGGCCGCGGCCCCACGGATGTGGTCCCCGCGCTGGAGGAATCCTGCGATGTATTTTTCTACAATGTCGGCATGAAATTGGGCCTGGCGCGGCTGGTGGCCGGATATCGCAGTTATGGCCTGGGCTCCCCCACCGGCATTGGACTGGCGGAAGAGACCGGCGGTTATCTGCCGTCAGTAAGCAAGCCGCGGAGCAACATCAAACAGTTGGATGACGCGATTATGATGGGAATTGGACAAGGGCCGATGGCGGTAACACCGCTGCAGATGGCCAACGCATATACCGCCCTGCTGCGCGGCGGCCTGTGGCGGCAGCCGCAACTTATCGAGCAGTTCCACCGTCCGGCACCGCGAAAACTAAATATCAACACGTCCTATTTGAAATATATTTATAAAGGCATGTATTTGGTGGTGCATGGCCCGCAGGGAACCGCCAATATGGTCAACTTCCCACTGCCTGTTGAGGGAAAAACCGGCACCGCTCAAACCGCCGAACTGGTCCGGAAAAACGGAAAAATTTCCGTTGTAAAGGGCGATGATGGCTGGTTTATGGGATGCGTTCCGGCGGATCATCCCAAATATGTGATCGCGGCGGTGGTGGAAATGGGCGGCTACGGCGGAGAGGTTGCAGCGCCTATTGTCAAAACGTGCATCGAACTCATGCAGCAGCGTGGCTACTTGCCGGAGGCCGCCAATCCGTGACCGACAAGCGTGATGAGTATTCGCCGCCATTATTGCCCGGTGCCTCCGCCGGGAATTCTCGTCCGTCGAGCCAATCCACCTTATTGGAAACCCTCTGGCACCGGGTTATGCCCGAACTCGTGGCCACCCGGTTAGCCTGGCTGATGCTTCTGGCCGTCGCGCTGCTGTGTGCCGCCAGCCTCATGGCCGTGCGCATCTGCGGACGCGGGTTGATGCTGCGGCAGGAAATACACATTCTCGTCGGTGCGGTTATTCTGCTGCTGCTGCTGACCGTCAATTACCGGAAGCTCGGTTATCTGGCTTACAGCTTTTTCATCTTTACCACCCTGCTGCTGATCGCCGTGCGTTTTGCCCGGCCCATTAAAGGCAGTCACCGCTGGTTTATATTGCCCGGCGGCGTTGACCTGCAGCCCAGCGAACTGGCCAAAATATCATTTGTCATGTCGGTTGCATGGTGCCTGCGTATGCACAAAGACATGCGGCAATTTAACAAATTGATCCTTCCGTTTGTCTTTGCAATTATTCCCATGAGCCTGATTCTTATTGAGCCAGACCTTGGCACCGCGCTGCTTTTTCCAGTTGTGCTTTATGCCATGCTTATTGCGGCGGGTGCCAGATTCCGCCATCTGTTAGCCATTGCACTGATAGCCATGGCGGTGGCACCCGGTTGTTACCCGCTGCTCAAACCGTATCAGAAACAACGGATCGTGGCGCTGTTTGTCCACGGCAAACCCACACACCGGCAACTCTCCGGGGAGCTGTATCAAAAGCGCCAGAGCGAAATTGCCGAAGGCAGTGGCGGCCTGACCGGGCAGGGACTGGAAGGCACAGTTGAAATTCGCCATGGCCTGCTGCCTGAAGCATCCAATGATTTTATCTTTGCGGTTGTTGGCAGCCAGTGGGGATTTGCCGGGGCCATCGCGATTCTGGTTTTATATCTGGTATTCTTTGCTTCCTGCATGGAAACCGCCGGCGAAGCGGCGGACAGTTTCGGACGATTGCTGGTGGTGGGGTTATCCTCGATGCTGATGCTGCAGGCGGCTATCAATATTTCCATGACCACCGGCATTATACCCGTGGTGGGAATTACGCTGCCGTTTATGTCCTATGGGGGCAGCGCCATGCTGGCGGATATGCTGGCCATGTCCATGATTCTTAATGTTGCCATGCGCGGCCGCCGCATGGCCCCCGGCAGCCGCGAAAGACCCGCCGCCCGTGGATAAATATCATCCCTGAAATGGATCTTTCATGCGACACACCCGCGGCCAAACGCTATAATCTTTTTATGATGCAGAACATGGATGATCAATCCGCACAAGATGCTTCCAATACCCCACAAACCGATACGCCCGGCGTATCGGAATCATCGGTGCCCGCATCCGGCGGCAAGCCCGCTGCGGCGTTGCCCCGGCAGCAATCCGGGGAACTGGATCCGGGACGGAGAGGCTTTTTTGCCAAATGTCTCAGTGATATTCTCGCACCGGTCGCCAGCCTGATTGAAAGCCGCATGGAGCCGGTTACGGATGTTTTTGAGGGTCAGTTCGCCCCGCCTTCATATGAGGATGACTCTTCGCCCATGATGCCGGGACTGCACCGGTCGATGGAGCCGCAAACCATTTTGCGACCGCCGGGTGCCAAGGCGGCTGGAGAATTTGAATCGCTGTGCTCGCGCTGCGGTGCCTGCGTGGAGGCATGTCCGGTAAAATGTATTCAGATTGACGCCTCCGCCTGCGTGGGTGACGGCTACCCGTACATTGCCCCGGCCATAGCACCGTGTGTTGTATGCGATGAATTGGCGTGTATGAAAGCCTGCCCGACCGGGGCATTAACACTGGTGGACAAATTTTCCATTCGTATGGGCTTGGCGGAAGTTAAGCACGAAACATGTCTGCGGCATCATGGCGAAGATTGCCGCCTGTGCCTTGAGGCATGCCCGATGGGGGAAAATGCGATTGTCGTGAGCGCAAATTCCGGCCGAGTGCTGGTAAAGCCCGGCGGCTGCACCGGGTGCGGCATGTGTGAACAGGCCTGTCCGACACATCCCACCGCCATTACCGTTCAACCGCTGAAACGCATGGAAGAGCTGCCGGAAGACTGATTTCCCATTAAGATAGGCGATGGCAGGACGGAATCAACGGCGGATTGCGCGCCGGGAGAAATGCTTTTAATTGGAAGGTTTTATGTCTGATAACAAAGAACGGGAACTGGGAACCAAACTGGATATCAAATTGGATTCCGCGGGTCTGCTGACGGCGGTGGCCGTGGACGCGGATACCAACGAGGTATTAATGGTGGCATTTATGAACCAGGCGGCGCTGGAAAAAACCATCGCCACGGGCAAAGCAACCTATTGGAGCCGATCGCGGCAGAAATTCTGGGTAAAAGGTGAAGAAAGCGGCCACATTCAGGAAGTACAGCAACTGCTGGTGGATTGCGATCAGGATGCGGTGGTCATGAAAGTACGGCAAAAGGGTGCGGCCTGCCACAATGGATTTCGCTCCTGCTTTTATCGTAAAGTTGTCCCCGGTAATAGTGCGGAGGCAACAAAACTTGAATTTGTGCTCCAGCGGCAGGTGGACCCCGAGAGCATCTATAAGAAATAACCATGCTTTCGAGGCGGATTTTTCGGGTTGCTTTCATGCCGAAAGCCGCCTAGCATTGTTGGTCTCGCACGCGAGTCTGTTTGAATGTAAACGTGTGGTAATCAAACAGAAAAGCTGCTGCCGCGATGTGTATTTCCGGCTGCCGTGCGGAAGCTTCAGTGCCGGAGGTTAAGCTGTGACTCAGGTTGTCGATATGGCCCATGGAAATCAAACGTCAAAAGCCGCCGCAAAACTTGCGGATGTGCAATCAGCGCAGGATAAACGCAACATCGCCATTGATAAAGTCGGCGTGAAATCGGTGCAGTACCCCATTACACTGCGCACACCCAACGGCGGCGAACAAAACACCGTCGCTACGATTAATTTATATGTTTCGCTGCCGAAGCACAAAAAAGGCACGCACATGAGCCGGTTTCTGGAAATTCTCAATCGGCATCACCGCAGCATTACCCCCGGCCAGATTATCCCCATTCTGCATGAAATGAAGACCAAGCTTTTTGCCGATGATGCACTGATTGAAATGAACTTCCCGTATTTCATCGAAAAGCAGGCTCCCGTATCCGGTGCCCGCGGATTGATGAATTACGTCTGCTCCTTTGAAGGTGTCAGCAACGGTTCGGATGATTTCATCCTTGGCGTAAAAGCACCGGCTACGTCCTTGTGCCCGTGCAGCAAGGAAATTTCAGCCTATGGCGCCCATAATCAACGCTGCGAAATCAGTGCCCGGGTGCGCTTTACCGGAGAACTGTGGATTGAGGACCTCGTAACCATTATGGAATCCGCCGCAAGCGCCCCGGTTTATGCCGTGCTAAAGAGGCCGGATGAAAAATTTGTTACCGAGCAGGCATTTGATAATCCCAAATTTGTGGAAGACATCATTCGCGATCTGGCCATGGCGATGGAAGAACACCAGCAAATTACGTGGTACAGCATTCAAAGCGAAAATTTTGAATCCATCCACAACCACAACGCCTTCGCCCAGATTGAACGTGATAAACGCTGAGCCGGCCGGGGGGCCTCACAGCTTTTCCCGTACGCTTCTAATTTTATCTTCCATTGTCTGCACGCGGTCGGTGCGGGTACCGATTTTCAAACTTGTAACAATGCGTGGCGCGCCCATGCCGTGAACGGTTTCATGGCATTTTTTAATGGCCGCAAATACCGCGTCCCAGTCTCCTTCAATATTGGTTCCCCAGGCGTGCATTTGATGTTGAAGCCCCGCCTCCCGCAAAATGCGCTGACACGCCGCAACATGCGGTGAAACCGAAACACCCACCCCCATGGGAACCACGCACAAATCGACCATCACATTCATCATGCATTCCTTTAAACCGATGTTACACCGTGTCGTTTCTCCCAGACTTCCTCCGCCTCGGCCTTACGCAGATAAATCGGCAATAACGCATCACGATTGGTAAATGCGCCCGCTTGCGCCAAAGCCAGCCCCAGCTTATGCACCATAACCGCGTGGGGCTGCCAGAGCATTTTATCCAGCTCGCGAATTTCTCCGCCGGCGGCCGCAATCGCGGCACGATGATAATCAATACCTTCGCCGAGTATGTAAAGCGGGTGCGGCTCCTGCGATAGAAACGCTGTTGGATCCGCCAGCAGCGGGCCTTGTACGCGGTGCCATACGCCCGAGGCCGCATCGCGTTCGTACCGTGCCGCGTACACCTGCCCGCGCTTGGCATCCAGCAACACCGCCAGATGTTTCACTTGTTCCGGCGCATTGGCGGCTAGAACGTCCACCGTGGGAACTGAAATTAATCGGCAACCAATCGCCTGTTGCAACGCCCGCGCGATGGCAATGGCAATTCTTACGCCGGTAAATGAACCCGGACCCGCCGAGACATATACTTCATCAATTTCGCGCGGTTTCCAGCCCTGTTCGCGCACCAGATCCCGGATTGCCGGCATGAGTTCCACCGCATGGCGCATGGCCTTGCTGAATTGCCGCTGCCCCAATACGCGCCCACCACAGGCCACCGCGACCGATCCGATGCGACTGCTGGTTTCAATAGCCACAATCCGTGCCGCCGATGCAATGCTTGGATCACTTTTTTCCATAACGGCCAAGATTAAACCACCCGGCAATATTAAACAACATATAAACCCGTCCCCGGTGCCAGAGCTTTACCAATCGCGATTAGGGAGGGATTTGACTGGGCCGGACAATGAGCCAGGCTATGTACAATAAAGGGCGATGACCTTGGAGAACATCTGCCGAAACAAATGATAATAAAACCTGCCGCCACTGCAGACCCTTGGCTGTTGGAGGTATGCCGCCTTAACAGGAATAATGGCCGCCCCAAGCCCGCTGGCAATCACCGAGATGGAACATCGCTTTAATCCCACCCGCTTTTTTCCCGCAGAAATTACCCCAGCACATGACTTCAAACTCGACGGCGGCATGAATGCTGCCCGCACAGGGCCTGCAAAGCTGCCACACATGGGCTGCATATGGGCTGTACATGGGCCATATATGGACCGCAGATGGGCCGGGGCGTGCTATTCCCCCTTTTCGCCAAGCATTTTCACATCCAAGCCCTCAATTTCCTTCAGGCTTTTCCCGGCGATACCCTGCAAATCGCCATACATGCCAACGGTGGCCTGCATCACACGTTCAATTTGGGATTCACGTTTCGCCCATTGTTTTGTAATCGCCTTTTTCTCCGCGTTCAAATCCTCCTGCATGGATGTGAACGCTTCGACAATGGCTCCCACACGCTGCCGGAAATGCGGACCGGTTAGATATTCGTAGACCATACCCATTTTGGTCTGCTGCCCCTCACCGCTTTGCCGGGCGGTGGCAAGTTCGATCAGCGATTGCCGCAGTGCCATGGCCACCGGCAACGCGCAAGCCATGGATGCAACCCACACGCCGTCGATGAAATCGAATGTTTCCACACCCGCCGGCAAAACCCTGGAAACAATGATTGCAATTTCCGCCTTGGCAGTGCGCTGATCATCGCGCAATTTGGCCAGCCAGAGATCACTCCAGTTTTTGGTGCGCTTGGCCTCCCATAAAATGGTGCCGCAGGCTTGCCCGCCGGGATTAACAACGCGTTGCAGCACGTCGCCGCCGAATTCGCCTTTGGGCACCGGGTCAATGGAATCGTGCGGAAATTTGCCGCGAAGCGTGGATTCCAGTTCCAGTTCCTGCACTTCGCCCTGCAACTGCTGGGAACCCTGCTGAGCTTTCTGTTTGAGTTCCTCAATGGTCTTTTGCATGGAAATAATCGTTTGCTCTTTTTCCGTCAGGCTGAGCTTGAGGTTTTCTTCCGCTTCCTTGCGGGCCTTATCACGCGCCTGCGTCAAACCCGCCTGCACCTGCTTTTCAATATTCAGTTCCATTTCCCGTTTGGCATCATCCAGTTCCCTTTGCTTGCGGATCAGGTCCGCCTGGGCTTTTTGTGCTTCCGCGAGCTTGGCATCGCGTTGTTTCATCACCGCCTGAAGACTGGTGAGCTCCTCATCCTTCCGCTTAAGTTCATCGGACAGCAGCAGCTTGGCCTTTTTTGCCTCTTCAGCCGCAATGGCGCTGCGCTGTGCCTGCAGTTTGTCATGAACCTGCTGATCAATGGATGCCCGGGCCACAGAGAGCAGTGCCTCCTTTTCCTGAAGGGCAGCCTCCCGTTTGGCAATTTCTGAATTGTTGCGGGCAATTTTCTCTTCCAGTTCACGGCGCGTTGCCGCGACCAGCGGCGCAGCCAGTGATTCCGTGAGTTTGATCTCCGCGTTGCATTTCGGACAGATAATAGTTGGATCAGCCACAGGTAATCTCCCGGAATAGAGTTGCATTCAGTATAGTGCGAAATTCCACCAGCGGAAGCGCCCGGCAGCCGCGCGTTGATATTTGAGTCCAAACCGCCTTACGCCCACCGGACGATGAAGGTGACATCCCAGTGCCTCTTCAGTTCTTTGTAGTTCCCGTTGCCTCGGCGGTGAAAGAGGTCCACGAATACAGCAATGAGCAATGATCAGTGACCAATGATCTCCGGCGTGGCGAGTGCCTGTCGTAGCGAGGAGTGTTGTTTTTTACTGTGATGGAATGGACCGCCCCGGCGCGCACGGGGTAAACTCTCTAAGCGGACTGCGCGGATAACGCGGATAACCAATGCGTCCCGGCACGCGGGACAGGCACCGAACATACTGATCAATACTGAATCTACTGAGTCTACTGACCAATACTGAACATACTGATTAATACTGAACCTACTGACCAATACTGTAATCGGCCTTTGTGGCGACACACTTTTTTATTCACAAAGAGGAAGCGGAGGTTGGTGGAGGATTGTGTGGATGTCCATCGATAGAATTTCATGCACCGCGGGGACACGCGCCAGCGGGCGGTGATTTGCAAAGCGTAAAGCGGTTGGATCAGATTTGATCGGTCTTGCCATGTATACAGCATGGCAATGACGGACGAACGTAGGATTTATGCCGGGCGATAAACCTGGGCGAACGACGGCGGCCACGGATGGCCAGGATCATTGCAAAAACCAGCGGTTGTGCGGCCGCAACCCAGAGCAATGCAGTCATATTCAAACCCCGTTTAATACAAAGCACCATCCCAGCCGGAAAATCCACGTCCGGTATTACCACTGGTCAACGATGTTTCACCTTGTTCAAACTTCCCGCAAAATGCTTATCGGACAGTTTTATGAAGAAAGTTTAATATTTTTATCGGCTGAAGAACCCGGCGGGCCGCCAAACCCCACCGGCATCGCCCCATCACATGCCGCCAACGCCCCCGCCGCTGCCGTCTGTGGGAGGACTAACCGGCCGGGAATGGAACCATTGAGGTTCAGGCCGCCGCATAACCGCAAGTACTTCATACCCAGAGAATATGCACACCCGGAAGATACGCGGTAGACGCGGCTCATAGGATGGACAGGCAACGGATGCGGGTACGTCACGAAAGTTTGGCGAGAACGGTAGCAGAACGCCAATGCGTGATTGTGCCAGTATCCTTGTAGGGGAGCGCGAGAAAAGACCGCTGTAGAATAGGAAATAGTCGGATCAGGAGCGTCACGGACGCGATCCACTATTCCCAAATGTATAACGGGAGTCTGGCATGTTTGATTTTATATTGAATATTGTTGAGGTCATAAATTCTCGGTTGGGCAACCATTCAAGGAAACAACAACGGGAGCCTTGATATTCTCGGTGAATTGGTTGACCATCGTGACTGACGACACTTCGCCAGCGAGCAACGCCGCTCCTATCAAACCGGCGTCATTTCCGGCTTCGGTGATGCGAATGTCGGCCCGAGGCAACTCGACATTCCAATATTGTTCCCGAAAATGTCGCGTTACGCCACGCAGCAAAAAATCCCCAGCCGCGGCCATTCCGCCCCCGAGCACGATGACCTCCGGGTCGGTTAAGTGAGCGGCGTTAACACAGCCAACCGCGATGTAACGGCACGTCTCATCCCAGATTTGCATGGCGAGAGGGTCTCCACTTAACGCGTGCGCCACAACGTCGCTGGACGTTGGGGCCCCGTGCCGAAAATCAATGGACCGCAGGCTGGATTCCGCGCTACTATTCTCCAGAGCGCGGAGTGCACGGTTGTGGACTCGACTCGCAGCGGCGTACACTTCAAGGCATCCTTTCTGCCCACAACCGCATAGTTCGCCTCCCAACTTAACAATTGAGTGGCCGAACTCACCCGCCCTGCCTGCGTGACCTTGAACCAGCCGACCGTCGAGAATGATCCCACTTCCGACGCCTGTGCCCAATGTAAGCATGACCATGTTACGAATGGGAGAGGTCCTTCCCGCCCCGACTCGATATTCGCCGAATGCCGCCGCGCGGCCATCGTTTTCCATTGCCACGGGTTTACGCAAGGCTTTGCTGATAAGGTCGCATAATGGCACGCCATCCCAGCCGGGAAGATTAGCGCAGCGGATTACAACACCCTTCCGTGTTGAAAGCAGGCCCGGCAAAGCAATTCCAACCGTGGCGATTTGATTCATACCAACACCCGCACGCTTCATTAATGTATTTACGGTTGCCACGATGCTGCCAACCACAAAATCAGGGCCACAGCCGGTTGGAACACTCGTCTTGTGGATCACGTTGCCATAGAGATCTACTATCCCAATTTTTAGGTTTGTCCCACCAAGGTCTATGCCTATGCGTAGATCACTTACCATGGATATTACCCCCTGTTTTTCGCCTTACGAGCCATCGCAGTGCGAAGGTTGACCGATAATCTCTAATTGTAACATCTCCGCAAGGCACCTATTTCGGTTCTCCGCAAGCCAACGGAACGGACGAGGCATGGCCTTGCTCCCGATCCCCGGGATCAAGTGTCGGCCTCAATTTCATTTTGACAAAACCTTCCAGTGCCTCATATTCAGCCAGACCGAGGCGGTTGAAAATGTCGGCGGTGCCGCGGTTACGGTCCTCGGCCCGCTGCCAGAATTCCCGCTGATCGGTTCCCGGAAACATCGCTCGGTCCTTCTGGCTCTGATGTTTGAAAATCGCATCACGTTTGCGTGCCAGTTCCCCCGGGCTTAATGGAATGGCCATGTCAATGGATTCGGGATCCCATTCCTGCCACGCCCCGCGGTAGAGCCAGACCTCCGGCGCATGACCCGTGTGCCGGTCCATACGTTCTACCGCCTGCAATAGCGCTTCCAGGCACATGCGGTGGGTGCCATGTGGATCCGACAGGTCGCCGGCGGCGTAGATCTGATGCGGTTGCAGCGATTTCAGCAGATCCAAGATGATCTGCACATCCGTCTCGCCGATCGGGTTCTTGCGGATCAGGCCGGTTTCATAAAACGGCAAATCCAGAAAATGCACCTGTTGCGGCGGTATGCCGCAGGTTTTGGCCCCAGCCCGGGCTTCGCAGCGCCGGATCAGAGTCTTGATGGTCCTTAACGGCGGGGCGTCAGAATCCCCGGCCTTCTTGCGGACCACAAATTCCTCCACCTGCCGTTCCAGACGCTCCACGGAGGCGGCATCCAGACCGAAGCCGCGGTTGAATTCCGTGACAAAATCGGCATAACGCAACGCATCGGCATCAAAGACCGCGATGTTACCGCTGGTCTGATAGGCTATGTGTACTTCATGGCCTTGATCCACCATACGGATAATCGTGCCGCCCATGCTGATCACGTCGTCGTCCGGGTGCGGACTGAATACCAGTATCTTCTTGGGGAATACCGTATCTCCCGGCCGGCGAATATCCCCCGGGCGCCGGAGCGTCTCGGGCTTACCGGCGGGCCAGCCGGTGATTTTGCCCACCAGTTCCCGGAATACGCCGAGGTTAATGTCGTATGCCGGCCCCTGGCCAGCCAGTAAATCCTGCAATCCATGTTCCCCAAAGTCTTCATCGGTAAGTTTAAGGATAGCTTTATTGAGTTTCCGGGCCAGCCAGATCACCGCCCGTTTGGTCATATCCGGATTCCAGGTTACCGGCCCCAGCACCCAGGGGCTTTTACAGCGTGTCAGTTCCGCCGCCGCCGCATTATCCAGCACAAACTGGACATGTGGATGTTCCTGCAGGTAACTCGCCGGCACATTGGTTGATTGATACCCTTCCACCGCTTGGGCCACAATTGCGGATTTGTTCTCACCAAAAGCCATGAGAATAATGCGGCGCGACTCCAATATCGTACCGACACCCATAGTGATAGCGCGTCGAGGAACATATTGCTCTCCGTAAAAATCACTCGCAGCATCTAAACGAGTGACATGGTCCAATGCTACCAGCCGTGTCCGGCTGTCGGCGGGGGAACCCGGTTCATTAAAGCCGATGTGGCCGGTTCGACCAATACCCAGCAACTGCAGATCCAACCCCCCGGCTTCCCGGATTTCCCGTTCAAATCGCTGGCAATATTCGCCCAACTGTTCCGACGGTAAGCCACCCTCGGGAATATGCACGTTCTCGCGTGGAATATCGATGTGGGAGAACAGATTTTCCCACATGAAGCGGTGATAACTCTGACTGGCGTCATGAGCAATACCGTAGTATTCGTCGAGGTTAAACGTGATGACATTTTGGAAACTTAACGCTTCTTCCTTGTGCAGTCGCACCAATTCTCGATACACGCCAAGCGGCGTGGATCCCGTGGCCAGTCCCAGCGTACAGCTCCGGCCTGCAAGAGTACGGGTCTTGATGAGATGAGCGATCTCATTGGCAACAGCAGTGCTGGCTTGCTCGGCTTTGCTGAACACGGTTACCGGAACTTTTTCCGGGCTTTGCCTCAGTGTGGATATCGGGGAATCGTTGTCCATCGAAATATTCGCTTTTTCTGTTGGCCTCGTCATGGTGTTAAGTCTCCAATTATTAATTATTACAGTAAATATTCAATTTTCAGCACCGCCACAGATACCATACCGCCTTTATATCTTTTTTAAAAGGCCTTATCACGCATTATGAATAGAAGCCTGATTCTTTCATCGAATCAATTCTAGCATAATTTTTATCTAATTCAATAAAATTCCGGCGGATTGGCGACCATAGATATCCATTTCGCGATCAGGCCGGATAACGCATGGCCACAACCACACAATATTTCCTTTCCGGATTCCCTCCGTTCGGCTATTTATCATCTACCGCCGGGTGGATTGCACAACCAAACGAGACGGGGCGCTGGAACGCTCGGACGTATCGATGGCCACACTGCGAACCTGCAGGGGATGACCGGGAATCAGCCTCACATGAATCGGGCCAACATATCGAAACGACCGCGCGTTTGGAATTGCGCCGTTAAGCGTATAATAAATTACAGCATCCGGGACTGGCTCCCGGATATGCACGAATCCGCTGTGGCAAGCCGTTTTGTAATCGATCAGATTCCGATACGGATTACGTATAAACGTGGCATGCCCGCCGGTACCGACAAAATGCAGCGATGGAGGCGGGACGCGAAAGTTGTATCCGTTGGCTCTTAACCAGAGGTATTGCCGAGTTGTACGTTTCACAAAGTCGGAATAATGCTGATCTTTCAACGGCGTCCAACTGATTTCCGCCAGTGCCATTTCCCTCGGCAGTAATTGATAAAACAGGTGGCGGGCCGTCGGCACAAATTCGGTCCACAAGCACCCCTCGACGCCCAATAATCTATTGCGCAGCGATTGTGGCAATTCCGACGAAGGATCAAATCCATACATTTCCCGCAGGGTTGTAAGCCCCTCGGTGGGGTGGGGCTCGTATTTGCGATCCCCCTGGTAGAAATCAAAGTATAATTTGACCGCGTTCGCGATAATGACATCATGCCCTTTTTCAGCGTAGGCACGGGCGATCCCAGAGCTGTCTCTGGTCCAGCACTCCACCACGGCACCGGCCGGCAGGCTCCTCGCGGGTTGGGCATTCCAGACCACACCGTGCCGGCCTTTTTCTGCAATGAATCGCACCATCTTTCTCACGAAGTGATCATAAATTTGGGATGGCGTTTCCCATCCCTTGCTTTGCATCAGTTTCCGCACCACCGGATCATGTTCCCAGACATTCATAGCTTTGCCGGATACTTCATCACCGCCGAGATGGATATATTGTCCGGGGAATAATGACACCAGATCGCCGAACACGGTATCGAGAAAATGGAACGTCCGCCTGCTGGGGGTCAACGGCACATTGCTGATTCCCCATGTCTCGCGCACCTGAAAGGGGCCTTTGGCGGCCGCCAACCATGGATAGGCAGCCAGCGCGGCTGTGCAGTGCCCCGGTATGTCGATTTCCGGCACAACTTCCACATATCGCCTTTGCGCGTACGCGACGATCTGTCGGATTTGCGCATCGGTGTAATAGCCGCCATAGCGTTGATGATCAATATCATTCGGATTGCCATTGACTTCCGTACCCGCCCGCCAGGCACCGATTTTTGTCAGCAGCGGATACTGTGGAATTTGAATTCGCCAGCCCTGATCATCGGTTAAATGCCAGTGAAAAACATTGAGCTTGTAGTGGGCCGCGACACGAATAAACTTTTCCACCACCGGCACCGGGAAAAAATGACGGGAACAATCCAGCAGCATGCCGCGCCAGCGATAGCGTGGCCAATCGGTAATGGTAACCTGGTGGATGGCGTTATCAGTGCCTTGGGCGGGATTAAATAACTCTTCAAATGTTTGCAGGGCGTAAAACAGCCCATGCCCGGAATTGGCGGAAAGTGCCGCACCGTTACCGCTAACCTCAAGCCGGTAGCCCTCGCGGCCAAGCCGAGCATCAGCCGCCGTGGTGGAAAGCATGATCTGCGCCGGGCCGGTGGAGGCAATTTTTGCCGCTATACCCCGCTTTTTCAGGAAGCGTTGCAGGAAATCAGCAACATTGCGTTGCGCGGAATCGGTTGCGGTTATGCGAACGGTCATCGGAATATGCCAACGTGCGGCATAGGCGGTGACATGCCGGGGCAGGGGAATAAGACCGAGTCGGGTAACGGAAATGGTGCGGCCAGGCTCGGCGGCGCGGGTTGCAGAGGGTATAAAAGCCAGCGCAGAGACTATGGCAACGGCAAAAAATGGTGGTAAACGCATAAATTAAATGTCTCCTGAAAGACCAGTTCCGGATTTCCGTTTCACACGTGCGATTCCGCCGGCAGAGCCTTGCCGCCACGGAATATTTCTTCAATTTCCTCAAGGGTTTTGTTCTTGGTTTCCGGCAGCAGGAATGTGGCGGTCAGAAAGTAAACCACTGTACATCCCGCAAAAATAAAGAATACCGTGGCGTATCCATATTTACCCACCGTGGGTAGAAATACCGCGGCGATAATCGTCGAGACGCTCTGGTTGATCAACAGGGCGATGCTCATGCCCGAAGAACGAATCCGCGTGGGCATTAATTCCGATAAGGCCAGCCATACGCATACGCCGGGGCCGGCGGCGTAAAACGTGATGAAGATCAGTAACGTTAAGCCGGTTAAATCGCCGCTGAGGGTGCCGGGAATCGGGGTAATCCAGGCGTGATCAATTTTCAGCGGCGCTTTGCGGGCCGCCGCCAGATTGGCAAATGGGTTTGAAAAAAAGGCGATAACCCTGTTGGCGGGGATACTTGCGGATCGTGTGATATGAATAGTTGAGGCATTGGGACTGTCTGAACGCAGGGCATTGGTTGCGGAATGGAAGTCGCCATAGGAGTATATGACCGTCAAGGTAACCGGACGGGCGGCGACCGATTGATTCGCCGTGGTCTGATTAAGTAATTGAGCCGCCACGACCGAATTAAACGGCATGGTCAGGCTTTGGCGGGGGGTGATCATGGCCGTCAAGGCTTTGGCACAATCAATGCGATGACGTTCCGAGCGTTGAAACATCAGACCGGTACACAACAGCGATACGACAATGCCGGCACTGCCGATGGAAAGCAATTTTTTGCGGCCAATCCGATCCACGAGCAACACCCCGACAATGGTCATCAGAAAATTGACGGCTGTGAAAATCAGATAACCCCAATGAGCCTGAACATCATTGAGACCCGCTTGAATAAGAATGGTGGCGTTGTATCCGATGAGAGAATTAATCCCGGTGGCCTGATTACACGCCAGGATGACACATGCCAGAAGAAATGGCAGCACATAACGGCGATGCAGCAGCGATTCGCGCCGGCCCGGAGCGTCCGTTGCCGTACGGGCGGCGCGTCGGCTTTCGGCGGTCGCCATCGTTTCCATTTCCGCCATTTCAATATCCGCCTGTTCAGGCAGGCGGGACTTGAGCAGTGCGGCCCGGGCAGCGGACCGATTACCCCTGCGGAAAAGCCACCGTGGAGACTCCGCGACAAAAAAACTGCCAATGACGAATAGCGTTCCCGGCAGCATCGTGGTCCAGAAAATGCTGCGCCACGCCATATCTTTCATGGCAAACAACTCCGCGGCATTATGCAGCTTCTTCACGGCGGCGACGCGATAACTGAAATACATGGCGATAGCGGCGGCCAGCATAATACCAAGTGTCAACAACCATTGAAAA
>JAJZJL010000022.1 GCA_021810145.1 Planctomycetota bacterium
GGCAGCACCGCCTGGCCCGGCAGATTATCGTAGTGCTTTTGCAACTTAAAAATCGCCCTGTCCGTGAGTCGTCTGGGGCCGGATTCCACGTTGAACTGCTGGTTAATGCGTTCGTCAAGCACCCCCGAACCCTTGGGAAACACGATGTAATAAGACTCGGGGGTGTTTGATTTGGGGGCGAGCCGGTATCTGAGGTTGGTTAGCGTTACACGGTCACTCAAAGGCGGTTTTGCCCCATACCTAGGCGAATCCCACCACCCCGTCTCCACTACGCGCTCCGGCAGCAACAGGCCGCCAATATTGCGGAACTTGCCACAGACAATTCGATCGTACATTACCCCCCGCGGGTCAATCGCTTCCAACTCGCGCAGCTCGATTCGTTTACCGCGCCAATCCCAGTACCATCGGATTAGGAAGCCGTTATCGGCCTGTTCTCGCATGACGGCCCGACCAGGGGCCAAATTGGAAACCTTCATGGTACGGATTTCCGCGACGGTCATCCAACGCCGAGACGCCGGCCCGCGCCGCAGCCCCATCGCCACATCAATCAGGGAGGAGATTGGAAGGCGCCTGCTGGCTGGGGCCATGATCGCCCCGACCGGGCGACGCGGGTTGTAATAACCATAGGTTAGCGTTTCCGTCCGACTAAGCAAAAAGCTCTCAATGCTTTTGATGTCGGCCGACGGCAGCGGTCCGCCCGGCTTCCCGACTGCGGCCAGGGAAAGGGGCGTCAGCCAGCGCTCGTAAAAAGCCCTGTCGTGTAAAAAACGGAATTCGCATATGTAGAAGCGGTGTCCAAAGTCCGGAACGGCATGGTAGCGGTTGTCGAGGATTTTGAATTCCTTCATAGAAAAGATGGCCTTCGACTGATATTTCTTTTCGTGGTAGCGTACGGCGACGTTCTGCAAACGCTCCAGCCGGCGCACAACAGCAGCGATGAGGCCTGGC
Source organism: Planctomycetota bacterium (assembly GCA_021810145.1). Classification (GTDB taxonomy): domain Bacteria; phylum Planctomycetota; class Phycisphaerae; order WQYP01; family WQYP01; genus JAMDCX01. The sequence goes on from JAJZJL010000022.1 coordinate 949, forward strand.
CTCGTCTTGCTGCCCCCCGCCGATTTTGGAACCGCCCGGCAAATACTTCCCAGGGAAAGGGTGGCGGCTAGTACTAATGAAATCTCGATAGCCGGGCGCTTTCCGGCATAGAAGCGTGCTCGCTTCATAGCATTCTACTCCTTCTATTCACCAACGGGTGGGGCCAACGCGGGTAAGCGACACTTCAAGCACACTGCGATGAAACTGCAAAACACCGCTCACAAGCTCGGTGGCGTTATCCAATATCCATCGTCAAACCGCTCTCTGGCCCCCCACGGCCGCCCGCTCCGGTTGATCGAAGTGCCTATGCGCCTTCACCGCAAAAATCGGAGGATCCCGCACAGCCATATCTGGGCAGCGGGGACGACGCGGAATTCCCCGTACATCCAGTTCCTGACCAAACCGTCATAGTTCCACAATATGCGCTGCCAAGTTTGCCGTTGTCACAATAATCTAAGCTGCTGTTGTAAGACTGGCAGCTGTAATAGTCATGATTGGTGACCTCGTACGATCCCGATCCATTTGGGATTGGCGTGCACGCTTTAGCACATCCCGCCGTCAGGCCGCAGCAAAGCCCGTCCGGCGACTCCTGACCGGAAGCGGTCATCTGCCATGGTGCAAGGGCGGCAAGGCCGCCAAGCAGGCCGAGGTTAATGATCCACGGGAATATTGGACGCAACGACGGTTTTCCCTGAGATTTCATAACTGAACTCCTTAAAAGAAACCATTCATATCTTCGCCGCACCGCGCGCGGAGATTGAAATACTCTCGGTTCGCTCACGTCCCTCGGAACTGGATTGTTGCTCCAAGGGCCCCGCCCTTATCGAATCCCAACAACGCTTCCCGAATCCAGCGCGATAACGCCTCCCGATTCGCTAACGGCAGCTCGCCGCCGGAGGAAATCCGACTGGCGGCGCAAACCCCATATGGCTCCCGGCCAACAGGACAGCGGCGGTCATCAGCGGCCCCAACTTCCGTATCATATTTACATTGGCTAACATTTACTTCTTTTCCTCCTGGGCCACTTTCTTGGTAATCAGCCATGCCACCACGGCCAAACCAGCGACCGCCAAGCCCGCAATGACTTCCAGCAACCACGGTGGCAAACCACTGCGAGGCATACGGTTGGAGGGTACCGCAGTCGAAGCGATTGGTGGTGCCGGTGGGTTAGGTAAGGGTTTTGCGGAATTCGCACCGGGCAGCACCGCCTGGCCCGGCAGATTATCGTAGTGCTTTTGCAACTTAAAAATCGCCCTGTCCGTGAGTCGTCTGGGGCCGGATTCCACGTTGAACTGCTGGTTAATGCGTTCGTCAAGCACCCCCGCCCCCTTGGGAAATACGATGTAAAAGCTCTTCGCTGTATTTGATTTCGACCCGATCCGATATTTTATACCTCTCAGCACGGCATGGCGGAACATTTCATGATTACCGACCGGATTCCAATCAGTTTTTTCGATATGCCCTGGTAACAGTAATCCGTTGATCGTGCGGAACCCACTGCATTGAATTTTCTCGCATTTCGCTTTACTCGGCCCCTCCTCCTCCGTAAAGCTCCGAAGTTCCACCCTTCCCCGATCCCACAGCCAACTCCAGAGAAATAAAATACCGTTTCCCCCATGCTGCCACATAACCAGATGGCCATTGTGCGCCAGTCCCACTGACATACGGCGAATATCTCGTGCGGAGATCCAATGCCGTGATCCAAACGCACGCAACCCCAAGGCCAAATCAATAGTTGAGTAGGGGAGCGGTTCCTCAGTCACATTCATTATTGTTCCGACGGGATGGTGGAGATTGTTGTAGGCGTAGTAGAACGTCTCGGCACGGCTGGGCGTAAAGCTCTCAAGAATTTTGATGTGCGTTGCTGGCAAGGGTCCCCCCGGGGTTCCAATTTCAGCCAATGTGGCGGGCATCAGACTGTGCTCATAAAACGCGCAGCCGTGGAGAAAGCGAAATTGGCACTTAAAATACCGGTAGCCATATTTCGGCTGTAAATGATATTTTCTCACGATGGGAACATTGGGCAAAGGAAGCTTCGGTAAAAAAAGCGTCTCTTGGTAAGATACCATGATATTCTGGATTTTAGCCAGCCGTCGCACAACAGCATCAACCAACCGTGCTGAACTGATGTTCTTTTGTGGTGCCTTGGCCCAACCGGGATCAGCAAATATCAATGCGACTACGATCGTCGACGAAACCCAGACGATAATGAGTCTCTTGCCGCAAAACCTTCGGTTCATGGGACAACTCCAAATATGTTGGACACCGTCGCAGCCTCACAAGCTGCTAACTTCTATCCCGAGTAATTTGTCGCGTTACCGCCGCCGCACTGGTCGAGCGGGATTTCAGCCTGCCTCGACAACACTGGCGAATTGACCGAGTACAGAAATCTCGGCGAAATTTTGATTGTGGCCCCGGACCAGAAGATCAGCGGTCGCGGGTAATTGCCGGAAACGGATTCCGTGGACCCTATTCGAACCCGGCGTGGGCACCGCCGCAACTCGCCGACGCCGGTTACTCGCCACAACCCCGCCGGGTTATTTACCTCGGCTGAAGGCTGTGATTTAGATGGTTCCTTTGCTTCTTGCATAGTTATCCAGTGCAGGCACACCGATACGATAGCATAACATGCCATTTTAACCTAAGTCCGGGATGAGCAACCGCAAAATGCGGCCACCCGGCACTTAAAAGCCATTGGCGGAGTGTGTGCTGTACGCCGGTTTGTTCCAGCAAGGCGGCCAAGCATGGATCTGGAGGAAATCCCGGGCCGCCCCGCGTTCACGATTTGTGTGAGGAGATCAAAGATTCACAAAGCGCAAATCAGGACCCCGGTCAACAGGACAGCGGCGGTCACCAGCGGCCCAACTTCCGTATCATATTCTCGTTTGTTAACATCTATTTGTTTTCCTCCCTGGCCACTCTCTTGGTGATCAGCCACACCACCACGGCCAAGCCACCTATCGCCAGCGCCACAATGACCTCCAACAACCACCGTGGCAAACCACTGCGGGGCGTGCCGGTTGAAGGAACCGCAGACGAGGCGATCGGTGGGACCGCTGGGCTACGCCGAGGTTTTGCGACGCGCGCACCGGGCAGCATCGCCTGGCCCGGCAGATTATCGTAGTGCTTTTGCAGCTTAAAAATCGCCCTGTCCGTGAGTCGTCTGGGGCCGGATTCCACGTTGAACTGCTGGTTAATGCGTTCGTCGAGAACCCCCGCCCCCTTGGGAAATACGATGTAAAAGTCCCTTGCTGTATTTGTTTTTTCCCCAACCCGATACCGTATATGGGTAAGCACCCCATGGTACATCATGACTCGTTTCCCGCCATTGGACTCCCAATCGGTTTCCTCAACACGGCCGGGTAATAGTACCCCCGCGACTTCGTGGAACCTGCTGCATTGCCTGCGGTCGTACACCACACCCTTGTGCGGCCCCACATCCTCAATCTGCCGAAGTTCGAGCTTGCCGTCATCCCAATGCCAACTCCATCGCAGAATATCCCCATCTTCCGCCCGGCCCCACATGGCAACGTCGTTGCCATTTAAGTGCCCGACGGCCAGGTGGTGGATGCCCGAACGGGACATCCACCGTTCCGCCCCGATGAGACGCAAGCCGAGCGCCACATCGATCCACGAGTACGGGAGCCGCCTTTCACCCGCATTCATTATTGCACCAACGGGGCGTTTGGGGTTGTGGTATCCATAAGTAAGGGTCTCCGTCCGGCTCGGCATAAAACTTGTTAGATCCTTGATGTCGCCTATCGGCGATGGGCCGCCAGGAGTTCCGACTGCCGCCAAAGAGGCGGGCATCAGGCTGCGTCCGTAAAATGCCCGCCCATGGAGGAACCTGAACTCACATTTGTAAAATCGATAGCCGTATCGCGGCTTCAGATGGTACTCTTTTACAGCCCGCGTGGGGGGCAAACTGATCTTGGGCAGATACACTTCGTCTTGATAATGTACCACCAGATTTTGAAGCTTCGCCAGCCGCCTCACAATTGCATTGATCAACTGCGTACGATCAACTCCCTTCCGGCTTGGCCCGCCGTGGGAGATTTGTGGCACCCACAAAGTGGCAACCATCGCCACGAGCCCGGTGATGGGCCATCCACGCCTGCCAGGGATTCGGTTCATAGAACAACTCCAAAGTATGTTGACAACATCGCAGCCTCACAAGCTGCTAACTTCTATCCCGAGTAATTTGTCGCGTTACCGCCGCCGCACTGGTCGAGCGGGATTTCAGCCTGCCTCGACAACACTGGCGAATTGACCGAGTACAGAAATCTCGGCGAAATTTTGATTGTGGCCCCGGACCAGAAGATCAGCGGTCGCGGGTAATTGCCGGAAACGGATTCCGTGGACCCTATTCGAACCCGGCGTGGGCACCGCCGCAACTCGCCGACGCCGGTTACTCGCCACAACCCCGCCGGGTTATTTACCTCGGCTGAAGGCTGTGATTCAGATGGTTCCTTTGCTTCTTGCATAGTTATCCAGTGAAGGCACACCGATACGATAGCATAACATGCCATTTTAACCTAAGTCCGGGATGAGCAACCGCAAAATACGGCCACCCGGCGGATGAAAGGCATTATTGATGTGTGATGTACGCAGATAATCGCGATTCATTGCATTTACCGTTGGTTCAGCAACAACTGCAAATGCGTCGGCCCGCAAAAACCGGCACGCATTTCGCGCAACGATGCGGCATTCAGTTTGGGGCGACAGGAATGACCATTTCGCGGTAGGTGGTCTGAAAACCGAATTTCTGGAACAGCGCTGTAGCGGCAGTATTACGATCCGCGGCCATGAGGCGCAATTGATTTACACCCTTTTCCCTTGCCCAGTTCAGGGCATAATCTAAAAGTGCCGTGCCGATGCCACGCCGGCGTGCCTGCTCCCGCACCGCCAGATCATGAATAAACGCATAATGCGTAAATTGATAGATGGGAATTTCCTCATTCATGGCGGCGGCAAGTCCGCCAATGACTTCACCGGCGTTTCTCTGGCCGCCGCCAACGGCCTTCTCCCGGGCGATAATAAACAACCACTGTGGATTGGTGCGATTGGCGGTAATCCATCGCGTATAGCGCTGGTGAACATCCGCTCTTAACGCCCAGCGTAAGGGCCAATATTGTTCGTGTTGCCGCTCTACCAGCAGAAACAACTCAACGAGCGCGGAAATATCCGCTTCCGGAACCGGAATAATTTCGAGATTCAAATCATGCTGTGGCATATAATCCCATCATGCAGTCATCAATCGCCCGGAAGCGCGTGAGCCAATCCCGACGGATATGATCCTGCCGTCACAATGCACTGTTTAACCCTATTTTCGCCCGCTTTTTAATCCCATTGCGTATCTGCCATGATGCGGCAGCCATATTGCCCGTTATCACCGCCTGACGAACGTGTGTCCCCAATTCAATTTGCGGCGAGCTTTGCCGGAACTCGCAACCCGTGACGCACACGTTGCCAGCCGTTGCTTTGATGGCGGCAAACATGGGATCCCACTGACAGAATGTGCAATCACCAAATCCTATCGTGCTGTGCGATTCCATTTGCGCAATTTGTGAACACGGTCCCCAGAACGAGCAGTTCACCAATCGTACCGGCCCCTGATTGCCCGGTTTGACAACAACCTGCACCGGTTCGATCGGTCCGGGCAGTTTCATGTAATTAAAAGAAACAAATTCGCCGTTGGTAATCAAAATGCCCGGCCCCTGCGATTGCTCCACAACACAGGCATGCCAGGACGCGTCGGCGCCAATGCCAAGAAAATTGCCGTTGCAGGAACCGGTTTTGCCTTCGATGAAACGATAGCCCGCGTGATATCCAAATGAAAACGTATTGAGAACATATTGCCAATCGGAGCGGCCAAATACGAATGATTCGCCATGTCGGTAAATAAACTCCAGCACCGGTGAGCTGGCACTCCACCAGGGGTTAAAATGAACGTTTTCGATGCGCCCAATATCGTAGACTTCATCGACGAATATACCGGTTTTAAGCGGTTGTCCCGTTACATTGCGGATCAGATGCCGATGCGCCTGCACCGCCTGAATGCCACACCAGGAATTCAGAAGTTCCACGTTTTCAACGGTGCAATTGTTGCCCTTCATGCTTATCGCCCAGGGATAAGCCACGGGAGTGGCATCCGGAGCCTGATGCGGATGAAATATGCACAGGCCCAACACGGCGGAATTTTCGGATAGGGAAATCAAAGGAACTGCCTCCTGATTTCCCCGGCCTCCGGTAGCCAAAAGCACAGATCCCGCGGCCTTGGCAGTATTGCGAGATGCCTTACCCAGACCGATATGGGATGTCGGGCCGCGAAATACACCCTCAAGCGTGGTGCACGGTGGAATGTGAAGTGAGCCGGCGATGACGTAGCGCCCCGCCGGAATATGAACCATTCCGCCACCCCCGCGATGCGTGGCATCCAATGCCTTTTGAATGGCTGCCGTGGCATCTCGACGTCCGCTTCGGTCGGCACCGAACTTCAAAACATTGCACGAATAATGCGTGTCCGGCCCGGCCCCACGACTGGAAGAATCAAGCCTGGAATCCGGGGTTCGAGCACCAACATCCGTTTGATTGGTCATGGCCAAACCCGTCATTGCGGCCATTGATAACCAGTTGCGTCGCGTAAATTCAGGCATGTTCGCTATCCGTCCTGTACCTGCAGCGATCGGCGGTTCGGTGCCATCGGGCACAAAACAGATCGTGCGCAAAACGTATTGGCAGCAATCATAACACCATTTACCCCTGCGCAGTAGACGAGCGGCACAATTTTCCCGCTGCTGGGCCTGTGACCGCTTGAGCAATATGCAGTGCATTGGACGTCAACACACTGGGAAAACGAACAACGAACAACGAGTAACGAGCAACGGGCAAAGTGATTTTTGGGTACGGCGGGTATATGCGATGGCGAGCGGGATTGGAGTATGGGTTGGAGTATGGATTTGACTGATGGTGCCGGCAACGGCAGAGTTAGAAAGCCAAGGATCAGGGTCATGAAGAGCTTGCAGAACCTGTCACAGCCCCCCTGCTGCGAATTTTAATCAATTGAAAATGGAGGCCTGGTGAAAGACCTGCCCGGGAAGCTTGAGGCTTGAGGCATCAGTCTGGCTCGCCGCGTTCATTGGCGGCGGTAAGGATGAATTTCTGGGTTAACCCCGACCATACCAGCAGCAGCGCAGCGGACGTGAGCATGAAAATCCAAAGCAGTTCCGGATGCAGCCATTTCTGTTGGGGGCCAATAAGCTCCGAATCACGCATGGCGCACCACAGCCCCATGCCCATGGTAACGGTTAATGCCAGCGTTCCGCAGAGCCGACCGGTAGTATTGACCCATCGGTTAAAACGCGAAAAATAACCGGCCAAGGCGATAACGCCGGCGCCTTGAGCCCCCATGACGGCCGCCACCATAACAATGTGTATCCACGGTGAGTTATCAGCGGATACAACACTGTCAACCGTGCGGCAGGTGAACAATTCAATCATGGGCAAAAACCACAAAATGGTGACGACGGCACCAAATGCCAATTGACGGGTATTAAATAGTTCTGAATTGATCGCGGCGGGACGTATTCCCGTCAGAGCATCCAGACACACCAGGGCTAACAACGCCACAGCCGGATATTCCACCAGAATTACCATCAGCGGCCCCTGCTGCCGGGCAATGAAATAGGTCATGATCATTACGGCAAATCCCAAGCCCACCATTAACGACGCGCGGCGTCGGCGTGATAAAAATGGAATGGCCAGCATGGCCAGAATGCCCATGATCAGTTCAATGGCCTCAACGCTTTGCGTAGCGAACGTATGAAAAACGGGAGCATTGGTTTCATGCAATGAATAGAATTGGGATCCGTGGCCCAAAATCAGATAGAACGGAGCAATCAACAACAAACAGGCGAATTCGGAAACAAAGACCGTGGATAATTCAAAGCGGCGGCGTGGAATAGGCCAAGGCTGTCCCGCCTGCGCCGCCGGGGCCGGCGACAATGCCGGCATTGGATCACCGCTGCCGGCCTGCGTACCGGGCAGCGATACCGATGGCACGCCGCCGTCAGCGCCCATGACGGGATTCAGTGCGGCCCCGGCCACGCCATGCCGGCCCATGGTTTGACGATGAGGATGTGTATGCACGTTTCGCACGCTCATTTAATCCATTCATTCAGGCCCGTTACGCCATCACCTGATTATATCCGCATATAGACCATACCGTCCAAACAGTTTTCCAAATCCACTTCCCCGGCACCAAAGAAAAAAGCCGACCTTACGCAGGTCGGCTTGGCACTCACAGCGGTGTTTGCCCGGCGTTAGGCCTGAACAGGCGCTGCCACGGGCGACGCCGGTGCCAACTGGTCATCACCATTGATTGCCTTGCGGCAGAACTGGTGGGTTAAACCAGCCCAAGTCAGGATCACGCAAGCGGTGATCAACATGAACAGCCACATGACACCCACGCCAAACCAGCCTTTGGTCATCGCCGGACCGGCCATGACATGGGAGATTGAAACTGCGGCCGCAAAGCCTACGGAACTGATCAAGAGGAAGGCCACGAGCGTTATTCCCCGGGTAATCCGGTTGATCGTCAGAGAGAATTTGCCTTGTGAATCGGATATCGCCACGACACCGGCCAGGAGCGCACAGATACCGCCTGCGGCAAAGGCGCCACGGAGCAACGAACCACCCATGGCGTTGAATATTTGGGCAAATGCGGGATCCGAGACGGATTCAAGCGCGGGCAAAACCCACATGACAATCGCCGCAATTGAGAACATAAACTGCCAGGTGCTTAATGATTCAGACTTGGGAGCCAATGTTCGGGCCTGTAAAACGGCGGATAAGGCCGCGAGCGAAAGCAGACCGGCAATCGGCAAGAGCACGAGATTAATACCGATAAGCTTCTGCTGGAGCATGGCCAGAATCAGCAGGATTGTCAAACTCGCACTGATGTTGAGCATGAAGCGGCCACGGGCATCACCGCGGAACAGCGGAATCAAAATCAATCCGGCAATGGCACCGGCGATTTCAGCGAATTTCAAGGCACCGGGCAGTGCGCCAGCCAGAGATCCGGCCTTCAAGCCCGTCCACCATCCGGTTTCCCCCAACTGATGCGGCATAAATATCGTCGCGGCCAGGAGCAGCACACATGCCGCCTGCGCGGCAATGACGCTGGCCCACGATACCCATTGCGGCATGACAACAGTCGCTTGCGGCTGCGAAGCACCGGGGGTCGGAATCGGCGGCACCGCGGACGTGGATGCCGTCGGCGCTGTTGACTCGGAACCTGATTCCGCAAAATTCACCGTTAACTTTGCCGCTGCGGTGCCTTGCGTGTCCGACATCGGCACAACCGGTGGAACAGCCGAAGCGGGCCGATCCGTTTCACTGGTTTTGGTTGATTTGGTTACCATAGAAGAACCCCTGCATAAACACGGACAATCCGAGGAAACAACAACATCCGTCGCCAGTTCCTCTTAACCCCGGCGTGGACACCCATTTCTATCGGCTTACAGGCGCGGATTCTTCATCGATAAAACCATGATTATTGGCGATTCCAATAATAGTTGGCTTTTTCAGATATGGTCATGATACAGGCGGAAAAAGCGTCCGAATTTACGGGAATTTTATACGACTGGTTATGTGCCTGCGATGGTCGTACGGCGAGGGTAGCGGAAGCGGAAAAGCGATGCTTTTACTCTTCAAACAGGGCATTGGAATAGACATTCTGCACATCGTCGTTTTCTTCCAGTGCCTCTATGAGGGCCTGGACTTTCTGGGCATGTTCACCGCTGACACTGATGGTCTGGCTGGGGATCATGGTGAGTTCCGCGGAGGCCATCGGAATCTTCATTTCCAGAAGACTCTTGCGCACTTTTTCAAAGTCCACCATTGCCGTTAGTACCGTGTACCCCTCTTCCGAAGACTGCACATCTTGTGCGCCGGCTTCCAGAGCCAGTTCAATAAGTTTGTCTTCCTCTATGGCCTGGCGCTCAACCGCTATAACGCCCTGGCTGGTGAACATCCAGCCCACTGAATTGGCCGCACCCACCGCCCCGCCGTTACGGTCAAAAATGACCCGGATTTCTCCGGCGGTACGGTTACGATTGTCGGTTAGCGCGTCGACCAGAATCGCCACGCCGCCGGGGGCATAACCCTCGTACAGCACCGGTTCATAATTATCCGCACCGAGTTCACCGGTTCCGCGCTTAACGGCCTTTTCGATGGTTTCGTTGGGCATGTTGGCGGCACGAGCTTTATCAATGGCATAGCGCAAAGCCAGATTGTCATCCGGATTTCCCCCGCGCTTGGCGGCAATAATAATCAGCCGCGCCAGCTTGCTCCAGACCTTGCCGCGCCGGGCATCGACAACCGCTTTTTTATGTTTGATGGATTTCCAATGGGAATGTCCCGCCATGCTTGTAACTTCCTTTTTTTTCCGTCCGCTCGACTTATCCAAAGTGTATCATAACCGCCGGACCAGTCTAACCGCCAGACATATTGCCACTTGCACCGAGAGCGGCAGCGGTGTTATCCAGCCGAACACCAGCCGGGATCTTGTCACGGATTAAACCAATCAGGACAGAGTAAGGTCGCGCGAAAATATCGACTTCGACCCGGGCATTTCCATCAACACTTTAGCAACTTAACAGGGGCCGCTTACCGTGGTCATGCAACAGCTTAAAACCGCGGTGGCGGGCTCTGGAACTTTTTTATCTATTGAGCTAAGTTGATATTCCCCCCCCTTCTGCCCTACACTATAACTGGATTTTGGAACGCACGCGGTAAATTGGGCTTTACGCCGGTTTGCCGAAGAGGTAAATACTTTTTTCCCAGGATGTCTTGACAGCCATAACAGCTGGGCGGGAACTCGAAAGCCGTACTGTCTTTTAGAGGAACTTTGATAGTGAAAGCCGCTACTTTACCCCAACCGCACGCCATGCAGGTGTGGTTTGATTTTGACGGGACCATTTCCCGCCAGGACGTGCTGGATGAATTAGTCAACCGATTTTCACGCAATGAGTCCTGGAAACTCGTTGAAGAACGATGGAAGGCGGGCTTAATCGGATCGGAAGCGTGCTTGCGTGAAGAAATTTCGCTTTTAGATGTTTCAGATGATGATCTTTACGCTTTTGTCGATCAAGTGGAAATTGACACAGGATTTATCCCATTGATTGAACTGCTGCGGCAGAATAATGTTCCATTTGCGATTCTCAGCGACGGCATTGAAAAAATCATTCGCCGTATTCTCAGCCGCTTCAATGCCGGAGACATTGTCATTCGAGCCAATCGCATGGCCCGACGAGCGCAACAGCTCAACCTGGTCTGTCCGCACCGGCAGGAATTTTGTTTATCCGCGGCGGCGCATTGCAAGTGCAGCAGCGCCAAAAATCTGCATACAGATCAACGGAAGACCGTTTATATCGGGGATGGCCGAAGTGATGTGTGTCCGGCACGGCAGGCCGATATCGTGTTTGCCAAGGGCGTGCTGGCAAATGAATTGGCAGCCCGGCAACATGCCTATATCCCATATGCCAGTCTGCACGAAATTGCCGCGGCCATGAACCGTGCCTGGACCTCACAGGTGGCAGCGGGTTAACCGGCGTTGACCGGCCTGAGAGAACGCGACCAATATGTCAGAAATTACTGAAATTTCCTCGATAAACCCTGCATTCCCAGTTTCAGCATCGGCGTGTATACACCGCGAGGTAAGCACGCTTCTGAACCAGCGCCGGCAGGACACCGAACAATTGCTGGCGAGATTGCTGCAAATTCCATCCACCAGCGGCAACGAACGCGAACTGGTCATGTTTTTAGCGCAATGGGCCGGTCAGAACGGCTTTGAAGCCGATCTTTTTGAAACAACTGAAAGCCAGCTTCAGGCTTACCCGCAAGTGAAGTTACCGCACATTCCACTGGCTGGCCGTCCAACATTGGTCATTAAATTACCGGGCCGGGCGACAGGCCCGAGCCTGATGTTTAACGGGCACAGCGATGTCATTGCCCCGGGTGATGCAAAGCGCTGGACACATGGCCCGTGGTCGGGAGATATTTCCGACGGGCGGATTTACGGGCGCGGCGCCTGCGATGTGAAAGGCGCTGTGGCCAGTGCGCTGGCGGCGATGGTGGCGATTAAAAGAAAATATCCTGATGGCTTACCCGGCGATGTGATGGTGGAAATTGTACCCGGAGAAGAAGATTGCGTGGGATTGGGTACGCTGACAAGCCACCAGCGTGGCTACCATCCCGATGCACTGATTGTGCTGGAACCCACGGAAGGACAGCCGCGGCTGGCATCCCGCGGCGGTGCGCGATTCAGCGTACGCGTGCGGGGCAAGGCGGTGCATGGCACAGTTAAGTGGCTGGGGCAGGATGCCATTATCGCCATGCGGGCGGTGCTGGAAAATCTGGAACAATTGGAAAAGGAATTTGCAACGCCAAACCCCAACGCGTTATTTGCCAATTATCCGATCATGCGGCCTATTACGGTGGATCGCGTGGAAGCAGCCAATTGGCAGGGTGCGACCTGCGATCTGGCCACGTGCCAGGGGTATCTGGAACTGCTGCCGGCGGACGATCTGGCGGATTGGAAAAAGCGGCTGCAAGATCGACTCGTGGCGCTGCATCAGATGGGGAAAGGGGCCGGGTGCAAACTGGAAATCGAATTTTCCGAGGAATATGGCGGCCATGAACTTTCCGCACAGCACCCGCTGGCGCAAAGCGCATGCAATGCCATGGTATCGGCCGGTCTGGCAGCGCAGAGCGTGGGCTGGTCAGGTTTTAACGCGGGATGTGAAGCGGCTTTGCGATGGAGTATGAATCGAACGCCCACACTGGTATGGGGCCCCGGCAGCCTGGCGCAAGCCCATGGCGTTGATGAATATGTGGAACTTCAATCTGTACATGAAACCGCCCTGGCTTTGGCGCTATGTGCGATACATTGGACAACTTTACCGGTAAAATAGAATTATGACACAAACAATGGTACATCAATTGGGTCTGACCGATCTGCATGCCACAGGTCAAAGCCAGCAATGGTTTGCCCGTGCCAAACAGGTGCTGGCGGGCGGAATCAGCAGTTCGGCGCGGGCTTCCACAACCGGGCCGTTGCCATATCCGCTGTATATTGCGCGCGGAGAGAAATCACGGGTCTGGGATGTGGACGGCCATGAATTCATCGATTATCTGCTGAGTTACGGCAGCGCGATTCTCGGCCATGCCGACAGCGGTCTTGTGGCGATGGTGCAGCAACAGCTCTCCCGGGGCACGATGTTCGGCACATGCAACACGGTGGAAGTGGAACTGGCGGAACAGATCTGCTCCATGGTACCGGGCGCGGAACTGGTGCGCTATGCCAATTCGGGTTCGGAAGCCATCAGCGGGGCCATACGCGCGGCACGCGGTTTTACGGGCCGCAATCGAATTTTAAAATTTGAAGGGCATTATCACGGTTGGGTGGATGTGCTGGCGATCAGTAATCGGCCGACATCCGCTGATGCCGGTCCACTGGATCATCCGCACAGCAGCCCCCATTCGCGCGGCATCCCCGGGGGCGTGAGTGAAGATGTTATTATTGCCCCATGGAATCACAAACCGCTGATCGAACATTTGCTTAATGAGCATGGCACAGAACTGGCGGCCATTATTTTAGAACCGATTGTCGCGAATAATGCCTGCATTATGCCGGAAGAGGGAATGCTTGCATGGTTGCGGGAGCAATGCGACAAACGCGGCATTATGCTGATCTACGATGAAATTGTCACAGGTTTTCGACTGGCGCGCGGCGGAGCGGCGGAATATTTCGGCGTAACACCTGATTTGAATATTTTCAGCAAGGCCATCGGCGGCGGATTTCCCATCAGCGCTTTTGCGGGTCGCCGGGCGATTATGGAACAAGTGGGATCCAATATTATCAAACATGGCGGCACCTATAACGGCAATCCTTTGTGTTCCGCGGCGGCACTGTATACACTGCGCAAATTAAATGAGCCGGGCACACTGGAGCATATCCACAGCCACGGACGGGCCTGTATGGAAGCGATCCGGCGGGCGGCAGCCGATGCGGGCATTGCGTGCGTGGTGCAGGGCGTCGGCAGCATGTTTCAGGTGATTTTTAATGACAATGGCCAGCCATTGAAGCATTACCGCGACCTGCTGAATGTCAACACCCAGCGCTATGCCGCATTTCGCCAGTCGCTGCTGATGCAGGGTGTGCATATAAACAGTTCCGGATCGGCCTGCTGGTTTATCAGCGCGGCGCACAGTGCCGAGGATTTGGATGTAACAACGCAGGCCATTGATCAGGCGATGAAAGCCGTGCGGTAAACAGGAATGCTCCCGGCCGTTGATTCCGGCAGACGGTAACGTGAAAGGATGGGCCCTTAATTTGAATCTGGTAGACTATTTTGCGGATAAGATCAGCCCGGCAGGCGTGGCGAAACTCTATCAGTTATCGCCGCAATGGGCCATTACAAAGCTCCGCGAACACCGGTTCCGGCAGGTTGTACAATACGTTGGTCGGCACAGTGAGTTTTATCGTACGGCGTTCCGGCAACGGGGCATCGATCCGCGAATGGTTCGGACACCGGCTGACCTTGGCGATTTTTATACCACGCCCGATGATATTGTGGCCAATCCCAAGGCGTTTATCTGCCAGACTCCGAATATTGTGTTTGAATCATCCGGCACCAGCGGAAAAAACAAGCAGATTTATTACAGCCAGAGGGAACTGAGGCAAATAGGGCAAATTGACGCGGCGGGCCTGCAGCTTATGGGAATGGAAAGCACGGATCGCGTGGCCAACGGGTTTGATTTTTCCATGTGGATTCCCGGCATGCTGGTGCATAACGCGCTGATGGCGGCAAATACCTTCTGCATGGCATTTGGCAAAGTGGATCCGCTGGAGGTTTACCGCCGGCTCAAGCAATATCAGTTCAACGTGATTATGGGTGAACCCACCTGGCTGATTCGCCTGACGGAACTGGCGGAAGAACACGGCAGCGTGCCGTTAAAACTCCTGATTGGCGGTGCCGAAGAAATGCCGCGCGAAGCCATTGGATGGATGAACCGGGTTTGGCAGGGTGCCAAAGTGCGCATGTGCTATGGCAGCGTGGAACTCGGCGGCGGGCTGGGGTACCAGCCATGCGACCAACCGGATGTCTATCATGTGGATGACACGGATTTTTATCCGGAAATCATCGAACCGGATGGCGATGGACTGGGTGAACTGGTGTTCACAACCTTGCGCCGTACGGTTATGCCGCTGCTGCGCTACCGCACGCGCGATGTAACGCGGCTGATTCCGGAGCCATGCCCCTGCGGCCTGCGCGGCATGCGCATGGCCCGCCTGCGTGGCCGGAGAGATGAATTGATTGTCGCCAGCGGCGGAAATTTGTACCCGCTGATGTTTGAAAATATTCTGCGGCCAATACCGGAATTGACGCATGACTGGCAGGTGCAGTTCAAGCTTGAAGCCTTGCGCGAGATCATGGAAATGCATGTGGAATGCGCGGGTATTGACGAATCCGCGCTGCAAAGGGAAATTCAACAGCAGATCCGGCTGCAGTATCCCGACTTGATGAAAAATCTGGATATTGGCATATTTGATATGCGGATTGTCGTACACCCGCCCGGTTTTCTGCGCAGTGATCGCAAGCTCAAACGGATGGTGGACCATCGCTACGAGCAGGACAACGCCGCGACCGGACCGCAGAGCGCCGCGGCGGGCAGCAAGGAGGCAGCCCATGTCGGATAGAACACAACGCACGTTACTGGTTGTCGGCGACAGCATCAGCCTGGGAATAGCGGAAATCCGCGGAACCGAGGTAACCGGCAGAGTCCGGCGCAGTTATCTGGATATTCTGCGCGCGGAACTTACCGACTTAAACTTCATTGTGGACGCCGACATTCACCGCACCACGGCGGACGCGGTGGATCTTATTGATCCGCTGCTGCATGGACATCCCGCCGATGCGGTGCTGGTGATGCTGGGCGGCAATGATGTAGATTTGCTGTGGAAGCGGTTTGTGATCAGCAACGGCAAAATCATACAGAATCGCATTCGCGTGGATCGTTACGCGGCCAACCTGACACGAATTGCCCGGAAAATTATTGCCGCCGGTTCGCGACCAATTCTTACCGACATGCCCAACCATTCACTGGACATCCGGGGCCGGTTTTTATCACAATTAAGCGGCAAGGATGTCAGTGCCATGATTCAGGCCAACGGCGGGCAGCCGGTTTCGGATCAGGGGCTGGAGGTATATCGGGAGGCCGCGGCCAGGGCGGCGGAGGAAGTGGGCTGTCCGTTTGTGCGGTATGGCACGGCCTTAAGTCATTTGCCGCTGGAGAGTGTCTCCGGGCCCGATGGCGTGCATCCCAATGATTACGCGCACGAAATCATAGCCAGAGAATTAAAACCGGTCATTGAATCGGTGCTCGACCGATGCCGCACCGCGGAGATCGGATCCAAGCCGTGAGCATTGCGACGCAAAGGCACCGTCGGCTGCTGCTGTGGCTTGGGCTGTTTCTCGCCATCTCGCTGGATACCAGCGTGCAACTCTGCTGGCGGGCTTCAGTGCCGCAACATGGCGGAATGGCGCACGCATTGTGCACCACCTTGATTAAACCCCTGTTTCTGCTAAGCCTGCTGTTGCACGTCTGGCAGTTGTTCAACTGGATGATGGTTCTGGCGCTGGCGGATTTGAGTTTTGTTCAACCCATCACAGCATTAAGCTACATTGCGGTGGCCGTGAGTTCACATTGGCTCTTTGCGGAAAATCTGGATCCGTTGCAGTTTTGCGGCATCGGCATGGTGCTGGCGGGCGTATTTCTGGTAAGCCGCACACGCCCCGCATCGCCGGCATCGGAGCATGTCACGGTTTCGGCCGCTTCTTCGGAGGCTTCGCGATGAATGTGTATTGGATGGGGCTGCTGAGTTTTTCCGCCGCCGTGGTGCTTGAAACACTGGGGCAGGTGACCATGAAAATCGGCACGCGCAATATGCCGCAAGGAGCCGGTGGAATTCTGCGGCAGATTCTCACGAATTTATGGGTTCAGGCGGCGATTGTGTCATTTATGACCGAATCGATCTTCTGGACCTGGACACTGCATCTTATGCCGCTGATTATCGCGTTTCCCATGGGAGCGATCTGCTTTGCCACCGTGGCACTGTGTTCGGCGCACATTCTCAAGGAGCGCATCACAGCGCAGCGCTGGCTGGGAATCCTTTTCATTCTTATCGGCGTGGTTATGATCGGCATGAAAACGCGATAGCGCTTATTCACATATTTGTCCAAAGCATCAGGCCCATGCCCCATGCCAACGCCGCCCCGCCCGCGCGGCAGCCACGCGCCCGCAACCGCGCGGCGTGGTTCAATCGGGTTTGACGCAACGGGAATATCTATCGCGGCGATTCAGCGGGAGGTAAGATAGCGTTATGGCCAGAAAACCGTACAGCAAATTTCGATCGCGCCTCTGGAAACTGGTGGAAATTGACCGTCAGTTGCGGGAGCAACTTCGACGGGGGCGACCTTGCACGACCAAATCACTGTTGGAAGCCCTGGGTGATGGAACCGACGAGCGGACCTTGCGCCGCCTGATTGAATTGATGCGCATCGATCTGGGTGCTCCGATTGAATATGATCGTTCACAGCATACCTATAAATATACGCACCCGAATTGGATCGTCCCCAACGTGCACCTGGACGAAGCTCAAATGCAGGCGCTGGCGACAGCGGTAAAGGCGATTCGACCGGTGTTGCCGCAATCATTGTCCGATCAACTCGATGATCTGCTGGCCAAACTCATGGATGCTCTTCCCGAAAGCACCCGCGATGAAATCCGCCACGCGCAGGGCCAGATTGAATTTGTTCCGGGGCCGATACTTTCCAAGGGATCCCAATGGTTTGAACCGCTGCATCAGGCCATCAGCCGCCGGCTGGCGGTGGATATGCGGTATTATGTTCCCAATAAGGATCAGGAAACCGAACGCCGATTTGACCCCTATTATCTGCGGAATTATCAGGGCACCTGGTATGTGGTGGGCTACGATTATTTAACGGGGTATTGGCCGATCTTTAATTTGGCGCGAATCCGGGCGTTGACAGTTTCGGAGGAGTTTTACGAAATCCGGCCATTCGATGCGGCGAAGTATTTCAAGAATACGCTGGGGGTTGTGGTGGGCGGTGAGCTTCAGACGGTGCGGATCCGGCTGACAGGCTATGCCGCGCAGACCATCGGCGAACGCATTTTACCTCGCGGATTTACGTATAAGGCCACGGGGCCGAATGAAGGGATTCTTTCCGGGCAGGTGGCCAACGCGTTTGATCTGATGCAGTGGGCGGCATCCTTTCAGGGGGATGCCGAGATTTTGCCGCATGAGAGTGTGAACGGGCCGAGGAATATGCCCGACACCGATGATTAGCCTGCCCGGCACTTAATGACATTTACCGCAGAGGCGCAAAGAACGCGGAGGTCATTTTGATGAGATGATTTTGAGAAATGTGACCATTCATATTAATCTGTAATTTTCCAGCAGCACCAGATTTCACGATTTTTTTCGCCGGACAATATCTGTCCGGATGATCCGATACATATATCCGTGTTAGATGTCCGGGTGTGCCGGACAGGGTTTTGCGGAAACGGAGGTATGTATGAGATCGGTTCTTGGAACGCTGTTCAAATTTCTGGCTTTTTTCGTGCTGGCGGCAGTAGCGGTGGGAATGGTACTCATTGCGGCGGGCATATTCGCGTGGGGGCACCACCAGGCCGCCGAAACAGCGAAACAGGCTCGGAAAAACGCGGCCGTCGACGTACTGAAAATGTACGCCAGTCCATCGAATCCAACATTGGCGTGGCGATTTTATCTTGTAAAAAACACCAGCGGAAAAACGATCACAGCCATCAAGTTCAGAGTGACGGTTTTCAACAAACTCAATGAACCAATCGACCGCACCATAGTGACCCATACAAAGCCAATTGTTGCCAATGCTGAAGTGTATTGCGATATCTGCACCCTTTTCGATGCGGATACCGGCCTGGCCACGGAAAGCGACAGTTATGTGGACCGCACAGACAAGCGACTGGTGAATTTTGCCGAACATGAGGCGGGCTGTAAACCGGAGGATATGCGGGTTAACTATCCATGTACGGTCAAAGTGCTTGCGGTTGCGTATGCGGGTGGTTCGTGAGGTTTCCGTCGCAGCGGAGTGCTTCCGCCCGGACAACAACTGTCCGGGCGGCGTGCGAAGATGAAGATACAGGCCGTAGTTATGACAGCATGAAATGACGAAAAAGGAGCTTGATTATGAATGATCACACGGTGTCCACAGTTTCACCCCTGCAGTCGCCGGAGATATTAAATGCGGAAGAACCCGCCGCGGGCCCGGGGGATTTCACTCGGATTCGGGACAACCCGTTTATTTGTGCCAAGACCATGGGGTTTGTTCTGAATTTTCTTCAACAGGAGAAAGGCACGCTTGAAGATGACGATTTCTTTGAATTCATCGTGCATATTCTGGGGGATCATGCCGCGGTGGATCTGGCCCGCCGCTGCTGCTCGCTTGAACAACTGCGGGGGCAAACCAGAATGCTGCTGGAGGCTTCCGGAAACGATACCGCCCCCAACATTCTTTCGGACCTGTGGAGCAACCGGCACACACACGCGGAGCTTAAAAAAGCGCTGCTGGCGGAGCTGTCCCGCAAGCGTGCGCAGCTGGACCGGGCGGCAACGGAAGTCCGAGAGCAGGATATGCTCTACCGGCGATTCGATGAAATGACGCAACTTTTTGGGCTTGTTGAATATGAAGCGGATTTACTGCTGCTGGCTTATATCCGCCATGCCGGCCTGTGGAACTGGACCGCCATTGGCCGCAGCCGCACCGGCCACGGCCCGTTCCAGCGCATCTGCCTGATGGCGCAGATACTGGGGCTTCCGCGGGCTTTGGTTGCCGGCTATTTCCAAGAGACCGGACGCCTGCGCAGTCTGGGTTGCGTGGACGGTGATCTTGACTTCAAACCAGAGCTGGAGCCATTTCTCATCGGCTTGTCAGCCGAGCCGCTGGCCAGCAAATATTTCGTGCGATGCACCAATGCCGCTCTGCCCTGGGCCATGCACGGTAAACTCTCCGAGCAGCACGGCGAACTGCTGAAAGCGCTGATCCGCCGGCGCAGTAGTGATCGCGGCCTGAACATGCTGTTCTATGGCGCTGCCGGCACGGGTAAAACATCGTTTGCCTGTTCACTGGCTGCGGAACTGGGGCTGGATTTGTACCGCATTCGCGTGTCGGAAGAATTTGAAAGCAACGTCGGCGGCGCACGGCCGCGCTTCGCCGCTCTGCGTATCTGCGACAGCCAGGTCAACGGCAACCGCAGTTTGATCCTCATTGATGAGGCCGACGAAATGGTCAGCGGCACCGGCGGTGATCTTGCCGAACTGCTTTCCGAGCGTCCGGAGCGTGAAGCCGGCAGAAAAGACACGCTTAACACCATTCTGGATCAGTTAAAAACGCCGTGCATCTGGATTACCAACAGCCCGCCGGGCCGCCTGGCGGCATCGGCGCGACGCCGCTTCGATTATTCCATCGAATTCAAGGCGCTATCACGCCAGCAACGCTGCCAGGTGTGGAAGAATCTGCGATGTCAGTACCGGCTGCGGGAAGTTCTGGATGATGAAATGATTGACAGCCTGGCCCGGCGCTTCGCGGTCAGTGCCGGTGGTGTGGACCTGGCGTTGCGCAACTATAGCCGGCTGCGCGAAGATGGCCTGGCAGCGCCAGGCTCCGCCATGGAAGCACTGGAGCGATTGCTGGTGCCGCACTGCCAGTTGATGGGCATTAAACCGGATGGTGGTACAACAATGGTGGATAGCGCGTATTCGCCGGCCGGGCTTAACGTGCGCGGGCCGGTTTTACCCGTGCAGATTCTGACGTCGTTGCGCGAGTTCCGCCGGAAAAGTGAAAATTCTGAAGCGGCCGGGCAAATAGCCGATCACAACGCCCGGCGTTTGACGCTGCTGCTTTCAGGCCCGCCGGGAACGGGCAAAACCGAGTTCGTTGCGTATCTTGGCCGGGAGTTGGATTGCCCGGTTCAAACCTGCATGCCCGGCGATCTGCTGAGCCGATACGTGGGTGGAACCGAGCAGAATATTCGTGAGGCGTTCCGTACCGCGGCCGAAGACCATGCGATTCTTTTTCTTGATGAAGCCGACGGCATGTTGCGATCACGGCAATTGGCCGACCGCGGCTGGGAAGTTACGCAGGTCAATGAATTGCTGTATGCCATGGAGCATTTCCGCGGCATACTGATTTGCGCTACCAATTCCGTGCAAACGCTTGATCCGGCGACGATCCGCCGTTTTATTTTCAAACTGGAATTTGATTTTCTGGATGGCTCAGGGAAACTGGCGTTTTATCAGCGGATGCTGGCTGACCTGGCGCAGAAACCGCTTGACGAGCCTGGCCGACGGAGGCTGGAGAATATCACCGATCTGACCCCCGGTGATTTTCATACAGTCCGCCAGACGATGTATTATCTTGACGGCGGTGGGCAGGGAATTACGCATGATGATCTGCTGGCGGCGCTGGAGCAGGAAAGTTGTGCGAAGCGGCAGGGGAAAGGAGGATTCGGGTTCGGGCGGTAAAGTTCACAGGGGATTCACCGCAGAGGCGCGGAGAACGCGGAGGTCATTTTGATGAGATGATTTTGAGAAATGTGACCATTCATATTAATCTGTAATTTTCCAGCAGCAGCAAATTTCACGATCTTTTCTTCCCGGACAATATCTGTCCGGATGAACTGATATTTATATATCCGTATTGAATGTCCGGGCGTACCGGACGGAAGTCATGTTATGAAAGGAAACATCATGAGTGAAAATCATGCCAAAGGTGCGGATGAAAAATTCTGTGAATCATGTGGATCCGTGATCAAGAAACAGGCGGAATTGTGTCCACAATGTGGTGTACGACAAAAACTCGAAGGAAAAAACTGGACAGCTACACTGCTGTTCTGTCTGCTGGGAATTATCATGCTCAACGGCGTCCAGCGGTTTTACACCGGCAACTGGATTATCGGCCTGATACAACTGCTTACGCTCGGCGGTTTGGGAATATGGCAGTTGATCGACTTGATTCTCATTATCGCCGGCGCCTATCGCGATGCCCGGGGTAGATTGCTGGTGAAATGACCTTTATGTAAGGAGTCCATCATGAATAACTCAACTATAAACATGACTCGGCGTTCTCCGCGCCTCTGCGGTGAATTTGGAAACTGGAGATCTTACACCATGAAATTTGCGGCAATTGATTTTGAAACCGCCAACACCGGGGAAAAGAGTATTTGTGCGGCAGGATTGGCGGTATTTGAAAACGGTGAATTGGCCGAGTCACTTTACTGGCTGATCAAGCCACCGGAGGGATATGGGTGGTTTCGTGATGACTTTATCGAAATTCATGGCATCAGGCATACAGATGTACAGGACCAACCGGAATTTCCGGCCATTGCGCCGGAAATTTTTTCCCGGCTGGCCGGGGCGGATGTGGTGGTGGCACATAATGCGTCATTTGACATGCGCATGCTGCGCGGGACGGCGGGACATTTTGGCCTGGAAATCCCGCCGTTCGATTATTTGTGCACATATCGCCTTGCCGGGAAAATATGGCCGCAGTTGCCAGATCATCAGCTCTGCACTGTTGCCGCCCATGTCGGCCATTCATTCAACCATCACCATGCCGGGGAGGATGCCGAAGCGGCCGGACGGATTCTGCTGGCGATGATGCAAGAAAGAAAAGTGGCCGGGCCAAAGGAGTTGGCGGAACTGGCGGGTCTGCGGACTGGGGCGCTTCCGTAGCCAAAAACATGACAAGATTGACATAATACAGATAATATGCCATCATCGGACTTAAATGACATTTATGGCGAGGTATGACATGAATACGGCCGCGACTACGACACTGCGTGTAAAAGCGGGCGGGCGGATCGTTATTCCGGCGCAGGTGCGCAAACAGTTGGGCCTGCAGGTCGGCACCAGCGTCATCCTGCGCCTGCAGGCGGATCACGCCACGCTCATGACCGTGCGTGCCGCACGTCAACAAGCTCGCCGGCGGGTGCGGCGCTATGTGCGCAACGGGGTCAGCCTCAGCGGTGAATTGATGGCCGAACGGAAGCTGGAAGCACGCCATGAGTGAGGTGAACATCGTGGATGCCTCGGCGGCCCTGGCGTACCTGCAGGGGGAGAGCGGCGCGGAAGTTTTGGAAGAAGCGCTGGACCAACGCCCCTCCTGGATCACCACGGTGAACTACTGCGAGGTGCTCAGCAAGCTCTGCGAAAAAGGAATGCCCCCGGCGGAAGCCCGGGCGGCGGTTCAGGACCTGGGGCTTGAAATTATTGATCTCGATCAGGATTTGGCTGTGCGCTCGGCAGTACTGCGTACGGCCACGATGTCCATTGGCGCTTCGCTGGGCGACCGGGCCTGCCTGGCCCTGGCCCAGCGCACCGCAGAATCGGCTGGAGTTCCGGCCGTCTACACCGCCGAGCGCTCCTGGGGCAAGCTTAAGTGGCAATTCAAGATCAAGCTTGTGCGTCACGGGCGTCCGTAATGAGCCTGGCGTTCCGCGCGTGGCGATTTTTCAGCATGCGGACAATAACTGTCCGCGGTGGGCGGTAGGATGGTTGTCACCTGCCGCAGCCGGTGCCGGGGCTGCCGGAGGAATTCCGCTTTCGATGGCGCAGCAAAAAATGCTGGCGAGCCGGGAATGTTGGCGGAAATTGCGGGAATAAAGTTTACAGCACTGATTGTGGATGATCCGTGAACTTGCGTGGAGCGGAAGAAGGACTATACTTCTTTTTAGGGCATTTTGTGAACGGACTCAATGGGCAGGGATGTGATTGGTAAACGCGTGGATTGCGGCCGCCATCTGAATTTAACAAGGCGTGCCTGAGTTGTTTGCGGACATGCATGTTTTCCCCGGCGTGGATGTGTCGGCTTTGTTTTCCGGAGATAACGAGGATACAGGCATGATTGGTGGAACAAAAGAGCTTTATCGCGAGTTTCTTGAGAATCTTTCCACGAAACAAGGCCGATGGTATCGTTCAGAACTCACCTGCTTTATTAGCCTGAAGGGCAGGGAATTTTATAAAAGAAGAGAACTTCTCGTAGTTGGTAGGGCCGTTAACGGCTGGCTGTGTTCTGATCAAGCCGAAAACTGGAAAGCCCCGGAGAAGCGGGACGAATTTATCGAAAAAATATTTAAAGATAAAACGCCCATCACGTGGGTGAGCGAACAATGGGGATCAGCAGAAAAGTATAATACGAAAAGATCGGCATTCTGGCGCGTGGCCCGCGAACTCGTGCGCAAGCTAGAAATCGCCGATATCGGGAACAACGATTGGCCGTCACATATCGCCTGGAGCAACCTTTATAAAGTTGCACCTGCCGCAGGAGGGAACCCCTCGGAGACGCTGAAAGAGGCCGAATTTCAGTATTGTACCAAGATATTGTCCACCGAAATCATGGAATTAAAGCCGCGGAGAATCGCCTTCTTGACTGGGTTGAAATGGGCGG
This sequence comes from Planctomycetota bacterium, assembly GCA_021810145.1. Taxonomy (GTDB): domain Bacteria; phylum Planctomycetota; class Phycisphaerae; order WQYP01; family WQYP01; genus JAMDCX01. Next base: position 25,521 of record JAJZJL010000022.1, read on the forward strand.
AACAATTTCTGGGTGCATTGGGGGCTGATCCCTCGGGACGATATGCAAATTGTCGGTTGGAGGCGTCAGGCCGCCTTTCTTCTGAATCCAATTTCGTCGTCCTTCCGCATCCACAGGGGAAACCGGAGAGCGAAATTGTGGACGCTGCTGTCCATGGTTTCGCGAGGTTAAGCCAATGAATGCGCGATTGGCCAAGGTCAGATTGTCGGCCACGGTAAGAGGGAAAGAAGGGTATCCAGGAGCGCGGCCATTGGGTCGGCACCAAAAGCTGGGGGCAGGTTGTATATCTGTCCGCGAGCCACCCAGGTGCCTCCACTGCTCTCATGGACCGGCGGTGCAATGAAGTCAACGCGGGTGGCGCGGAGGACGCCGATGGGGCAGAGGGAAATCTGCTTGAGACATCACGGCAAATAAATGCTGCCCAAGCGAAGATGCTCGCGGAATTGGTGGGTTTAATACCCAAAGGGCTGGCCGCGGAAAATCCGTGAGCTTTCGTGACAAGGAAACAGGGTTATATTTCCCTCTCGGGCAGTTTGTGAATGGACTCAATGGGCAGGGAAGTGATTGGCAAACGCATGGACTGCGGTCGCCATTTGAATTTAACGAGGCGTGCCTGAATCGTTTGTTGGAGTGCATGTTTTCCCCGGCATGCATGTAGGCATATATTTCCCACGGGGAGGGAAAGCTAACGATGGGAAATCTTGATCAACGCTACGTCGAATACTACACCCCTTTGGTACAGGATTTTATACAGGAAATTGACCCGTTAACCCACCCGGACGTGAGAGGGATGCCGCAACCGCACCTGCCGCTGTTCGGCAGCGGCTACGAGGGGTCCGCCCTGAAGCTGGTCGTTGTGGGCCAGGACACGCTCGGATGGGGTGACCTTAGGCAATTCATAGCCGACGAGAAGGCACGCCCCGGCTGCAGGGTGAAGGGCGAGCTGGATGAATTCCGTAAGCGTGATTTTACGCAGTGGGGGCCACGTCGCCAAACCTTCTGGGGCTTCGTGATGATGACGCTTGCGGCCCTGCATGGCCAGCCCGACTGGGGCGTTATGAAGCGCGGCGGGCTGGTCGAAATCCTGAACAGTTTCGCGTGGGCCGAGGGCAACGCCGCGGAGCTTTACACAAGCGTGTGCAAATACCTTCGGGGCGTACCACGAGGCTATTGGGACAAAGTTCGGGCGGCAGCCGACGGCTTCGATCGGTTCCGCCATATCGTCAAGACACTGCGGCCCGATGCAGCCCTTATCCTCTACCGTGGGCTCGATTGCGACCGCTACTTCGACGGTCTTCGCCGAGAGGTCGTTCATCAGCGCGGGCGGTTGACGCATTTCTACCTGCCCGATACGAACACGCACGTCTTTCATGCGCCGCACCCTATAAGCATGAATCGTAGGAGAGAAATTGAGCATTTCTGTCAAGGGATCAAAAAGCTCTTTATTGATAGCGGCCTCACGCCGAACTTTCCGAAGTTCGTCGCGGGTCCAGAGGAAGGTCGGAAAGTAATTGACCACCTGTCGGAAAAGTCACCGCCCATAACCGCGGACTTTGACAAGTACGCGTTTGTTGTCTGGGTCGCGGAGGAACTTACCAAGCGCAAGGCATTCATGTCGGTTCCAACGCTGGCAAACCTTGTCAATGAGAAGGGCGGGCGAACCAATTACGGAACCGTATTCGACGGTGAACGTGGCAGCTACCGCCTGGTGAGCGGCACGTATCACCGGCTGGAACGTGCCGGGAAAAACGATGCCGCCCGTAGGGTTGCTGAGGCATTTCGCAAGCCGAATTTTGAGTACGCCTATGACGCGGGATAAAAAAATGGAAACAACGTCGTCATAGGAACTTCGCCGGAAATTACGTTGGGCATCTGCTCGGGTAGGCACGGCGGCGCGCTGCCGACATGGCACGGGGGGTGGTTGGATGCGGTGTTTTATTTATGTGCCGAGGGATCCAGTAATACCAGGGGCTTGAAATACTGACGATAAAAACCGCGGTCGCGGGTCAGAAGGCGGTCTGCCTGCTGCATGGCGTGGGCGCCGATGAGGAAATCCGCCGCCACCCGGCTGCGCGGGCCGCCCCGGCGTCGATAATTCTTCCACGCGGCGGCCGCTTCCAGGGCGGTTTCCAATGTCAACGGGCTGAATTCCACGCCAAGCCGTTGCATGGCTTCACGCGCTTGAGCCGGTGAAGGGAAAAATCCGCCGACTTCCGCCCAGACCACCTCGCAGGCCACGAGTTGCCCTTCGGCGATACCGCGCCGCACAAAATCCCCGGAGGCGGTGCCGAAGGTATGATCGGCACCGAATACATCGAGTAATACGCTGGTGTCCACAGCGGTGATCACGGTCGCGGCGCCTTTCCCCGCAACTGAGTCATTATGCGGTCGGTGGGCCGGCCCAGTTTCAGCATTCCATAGACGGCATCGACCGGGTCGCGCGCGTCGGCCTTGGCCAGAACCAGGCGGCCCGCTTCTTCGCTGACCTCCAGAGCCTGGCCGGCACGAATGCCCAGTCTCCGCCGAAGCGGCTGGGGAATGGTTATCTGCCCCTTGACGGATACAATCGTTTTCATACCCATAGCGTATGAATTCATACCCGATAAGTCAAGTTCCGGCAGATGCATGGATGTTCCAGGTTATGCCGGGGGATTGGCAGAGCGGAGGGTTTCACCGCAGAGGTGCAAAGTGCGCGGAGAAGATTTTGATGAGATGGTAAGGAGAAGCATGATTTTGGGGTTCACCGCAGAAAATACAGCTCATTTCATTATAATTTATAGCGGTTGCGGAGTAAATTTCAGGCCCAAGGCCTTGAGTACCTTCAGGATGGTTCCTAAACTCGGATTTCCATTGCGGGATAGAGCTTTATACAAACCTTCCCGGGTGAGGCCGGCTTGCCTGGCAACCTGCATCATACCGCGGGCGCGGGCAATATCGCCGAGGGCTGCGGCAAGCAATGTGGCATCTTCGGGGGCCTCCTCAAGACAAGCTTGCAGGTAGGCTGCCATATCAGCTTCGGATTTCAGATAGCCGGCAGCGTCCCAGTGGGTAAAAGCTTCACGCTTTTGTCGTCGTTTTGTCATATATCACCCTTTCCAGGACTTGGCAATTCGGATGGCCCGATGAATATCCGTTTGCTGCGTCCGTCTGTCACCACCGCACAGCAGTATGGCCAGGCTTTCGCCCGCCGCGCAAAGTAAATTCGATAGCCCGGCCCGTAATCAAAGCGCATCTCGTTAACGCCGGAACCGACCGCTTTTACGTCACCGGCATTGCCAAGCGACAGCCGGCGAATGCTCGCATTAATACGTGCCTGTGCTCGTCGGTCACGCAGGTTGGCAAACCAAGCTTCGAATGTGGCCGATTTAAGCACTTCGGGCATAACAGTAATGTAATCTATGGTTTACAGCATGTTAAGCACTGTATATAAAGCTCGGCATTGATAATTGGATGATTTATAATGCCACACTTCGCAGCCCGCCCATAAAATCTCATCTACCATTGCGCCTCCCGGCATCCCCCGCAGTTAATTTCATTATGCGGACAATAACTGTCCGCGACGGTGGCTAACATTGACTTCCATGATGCAGCCGTTGTTGGTGGCATCGATTGTCTGTTTTTGGAAAGGAACATGATGGAAGTCTTTGTGTTCACGCGTGCGATGGTCGAAGCCGGCCTGCGAGTCAAGCCATCCTATGTGGTAATATCCATCCGTAATACGGGCGAGCCGAAGGCCAAGGTCAAAAAACAGGCCGGGCTGCGGGGCGTTTTATACCTGGCGTTCAGTGGCGTGGAACCCGTGGCCGGGTGGGTGATGCCGCCGCGAATCAAGCTTATCACGCCGGCACAGGCGGATAAGATTTGCACCTTTGTGCGTCGGCACAAAGCCAATATCGGGGCCATTGCGGTACATTGTGAAAAGGGCACCTCCCGCAGCCCGGCTGTGGCCGCGGCAATCAGCGATGCGCTGCATCTTGATGGGCGGCGGTTCTGGCAGTTGCACAGGCCCAGCACCTATGTCTATCGCATGGTCTCCGACGCCTTTAACCGCGAAGCCCGTGCACGGAACAATAACCACCTGTCGCAGATCAAGCGGCCACGAAAGCGGCCGGCTGATCAACCGGCCCCGGCGGCGCGATTGGATGCACCGCGGAAATCACACGGGATCGCAGGGGCGACGGAACGGAAAAGTTCTAATAGAATATCTCCACGGCTTGATCTCTGATTACCTGTGCGGGATCGGCACAAATATATGGTCAATAGCCTGTTCGCCCTTCGCGCCGCACAGCACAGCACCCATGGCCGTGAATGGTTGAGGCCCTGTACATGAAAATTCAAGTCTGCAACCGCGAGGAAATTGAACATGGTATTGTGGTTAAGTCCGCTTACGTGGTGATTTCCATTTGCGATCCCGACAGAAAGCGGCCGAGGGTCAAGCGGCAAAGCGGGCTGCGGGATGTGCTTTTTCTGACGTTTCATGATGCGGAGCCGTCGGGCGGTTTTGAATTGCCGCCGGAAATTAAGCCGATGACTTCCGGGCAGGCGGATCAGATTCGGGATTTTATCCGTAAGCATGAGCCGGGCGTGGGTACGGTGGTGGTGCATTGTGAACAGGGCATGTCGCGCAGCCCGGCGGTGGCCGCGGCGATCAGCGATGCGTTGCATCTTGATGGGCGGCGTTTCTGGCAGTTGCACAGCCCCAACGCCTATGTGTATCACATGGTGGCGGACGCGTTCGAACGCGGCACCGATGCACGAAAGCCCGGATAATTGTTGATGCAGATGGGGCTTTTATGCTTTGCTGTGCCAAGGTAGTGAAGAAGCCGGAGGCCGGGTGACCATAAAAGTGGGAATGAAAAAAGCGAAAAGACTTATTTACGTGTGTATGCCTAAAATGCAGCGATAGAATTTTCGGACAATGGTTGGCTGTTGCCGATGAGTTGCCGGTACCGGGAGAATTGCATTGTGAATTTTGTCGCCTTGAGGATGCTGGTTGGAGATCGGGTCAAGTATATCGGCATTATTATCGGCATTGCGCTGGCAACCTTTCTCATATCGCAGCAACTCAACATTTTTGTCGGTCTGATGCGCAGCACCTATGGAATTGTCACCAATATCAGCACACCGGATATCTGGGTGACCAATCGGCCAATGGAAGATGTTGATGACCTGCGGCCGCTGAGTGATGACGAACTGTATCGGGTTAAGGCCATACCGGGCGTTTTATGGGCCACGCGATTGTTTCGCGAAGATGTTCAGGTCCGGCTGGCGGATGGCAAGTTTCAGACGTGTCTGCTGCTGGGGCTGGGCGATCAGGCACTGGTGGGCGGACCGCCCAAGTTGCTTAACGGCGTGACGATCAACGCACTGAGAATTTCGCACGGGGTACTGGTGGATGCGGCATACGCGCAGGACAAACTCGGCGGCATCAAACCAGGACAGACGATGCAAATCAACGGTAACCGCGCGCTGGTAACCGGATTGTGCCGAACGGCTTTGAGTTTTCAGGGCCTTCCAATTATTTATACCACTTACAGCCGGGCAGCCAATTGGGCACCGGTCCAAAGGCATCAACTGGCTGTCATACTGGTCAAAGCGCGACCGGGGCAGAATCCATCGGCTCTTTGCCGGCGCATTGCGCGCCGCACGGGCCTGGAGGCCTACACCAAGGCCGGTATAGCCAGCAAAACGTTCTGGTACTACATGAAATCGACGGGCATTCCAATTAATTTCTGCATTACCATCAGTCTGGGCGCTCTGGTTGGAATTGCGATCGCCGGTCAGACGTTGTACCAATTTACCCACGATAATCTGCGCTATCTTGGAGCGCTCAAAGCCATGGGAGCGACGGATTTCACACTTGTGCGCATGGTGCTGCTGCAGGCCATTGTTACCGGGTTGCTCGGATTTGGCATCGGAATTGGCATCAGCGGCGCAGCGAATATGCTGATCCTGCATTTTACTCCGCCCAGCGAGCGATTGGCGGTATTTTTGTGGCAGATAATGGCCATTACCGGTGTGGGGATGATTTTTATCGTGATTTTCGCCAGTCTGTTTTCACTGGTATCGGTAGTGAAACTGGAACCGGCGGTGGTCTTCAAATGACGCAGCGCCCGGCGGAAGTTCACGGAAGCGCAACATGGCAAAGAACCTGAGGTGCCGATGAATCAGAATGGAAATACGATCGCCGTGCAATGCCGCGACGTACAGAAGTCTTTCGGACAGGGTAATGCGGTGAATCATGCCTTGGCGAGTGTGAATCTGGATGTTTTCGCGGGCGAACTGCTGATGCTGGTGGGGCCATCGGGATGCGGTAAAACCACATTGCTGTCGGTCATTGCGGGTATTCTGAACCATGACGGGGGCGATATTCATCTGTTTGGACAGAATCTGCTGGCGCTGGGAAATAATGCCAAAGCGCGATTCCGCGGACATAATGTCGGCTTTGCCTTTCAGCAGTTTAATCTTCTGCCGCAGCTTACGGCCGTTGAAAATGCGGCCGTTCCACTGCTGGTGCTGGGCTGGCCACGGCGCAAGGCACTGGATAGAGCCGGTGATTTTCTGGATAAAATGGGATTGGGCACGCGATTGAAGAGCTACCCGCGTGAGCTATCCGGCGGACAACAGCAACGCATCGCATTTGCCCGGGCACTGGTGCACGAACCCAAACTGGTGGTATGTGATGAACCCACCAGTGCGCTGGATGGCAAAACCGGGGAACAGGTTATCGGTCTGCTTAAAGCGCTTGCGGTACGGCCTGACCGGGCGGTGATTGTGGTGACCCATGACAGCCGCATTTTTCACTTTTCCGACCGGATCGCGCACATGGAAGATGGGAGGATTGTTTACACCGTCATAACAGGCAACATTAAAACCGATGGAGAAAAGCAATGATTCGCAAATATATTATCCCCCTGCTGGCGATTGCCGGATTGGCGGCGGGAGTGCTGGCGGTCAAGCGCAGCACGCACCATTACCGGTCTGTACCGCCGGCGGCGCAACCGGCGGAAAATCCCTACACCGATGCCATTGCCGCTTCCGGCATAGTAGAACCGGCAAGCCGATCCATTGCGGTATCACCGTTCACCAACGGGGTGGTAAGCCATGTCTATGTCGTGTGGAATCAGCATGTGCTGAAAGGGCAAAAGCTCTTCCAGCTCGACACGCGCCTGGCTGACGCGCAAGTGGCAATGGCCCGGGCGGGCGTACTGGCAGCCCGGGCGCAACTGGAACAAGCCGAGGCCACTGTCGCGAAGCTGGAATCACCGCCGCGCGCTGTGGATCGTCTGGCATTTGCGGCCGCGGTGCAAGCCGCCGAGGCCACGTATACCAATGACAAGGAACGCTGGCATCGCATACAACCGGCAATCGGCACGCATGCGATATCAGCGGATGATGTCGCCAACAGGCGCTTTGCGTGGCTGACCGCGAAAGCGCAATTGGCCCGGGCCAAGGCTAATCTGGCACAGTTCAATGCCGGCACATGGAGCCGGGATATTGCCATCGGCAAAACGCAGGTGCGTGCGGCGCAGGCCACGGTGGCACTCAATGAGGCACAACTCAAGCAGGCGCTGGTAAATCTGGATCTCCTGACTGTCCGCGCCCCGATCAATGGCACGATTCTGCGCATCAATATTCGCCCCGGACAATTTGTCGCCGCCGCATCGGTGGAGAATATCACGGATAATCCGCAGGCTGCGGCATTGATTCTCGGCAATATCCGGCATTTGAACGTCCGGCTGCAGATTGACCAGGAAGATGCGTCGCGTTTTGATCCCGCGGCACCGGCACGGTGTTTTGTGCGCGGAATGACGCAAGTACCCATTGCATTAACATTTGTGCGCATCGAACCATTTGTGATTCCCAAACAAAATCTTACCGGGGCCCCCACCGAGCAGGTTGAAACCCGTGTGCTGCAGGTGGTGTATCGCATGAGCCAACCGCCGTTTCCCGTGTATGTCGGTCAGCAGGTGGATGCGTTTATTCAAGCCGGCAAGCTCATCCATGGCACCACCAAGTCAATGCGCTAACCGCCGTTGGCTGAGTTGTGCACTACCCGGTGAACAAAAAGATTACCGAATGCTTTGGGCGGTCTGGAAAGTCGCGTTTATCGCACAATCCACCGCTGCAAAATAGCCATGACACCATCGACAGCATGGTTGATCCACCGGTCGTGTGCGGCGGGCTGCTGCGTTGATGCCGCAACATCATAACTGCATCGGCGGCAGCATCGCTTTGCCCCCCCCCGCTTTTCATAAGTTCCGATCAATCACGCCGGGCATAACGGCTTGACATTCCTGAGAGCCTGTTTGGAAACTCCGCCGGGAGCGCCTTGGGGCGGCAAACGGCCGTCTGCGGCGTCCTGAATCCTCAATATATTCCGGAATATGCTTCGGATCTGCGTCCTTGCATCCATCGATTTGCCAAGCCAATGCACCCGCATCGGAGGTTTCAAACAGGCTCTGAGCTAACGCACCTGACGCCCGAGGAAGCAAGTTTGCAGGTGACAAAACCCTGGCGATAAACCACCACAAATCAGAAGATTCCAGCCGGCTTAACCGGGGCTTCATGAATTGCCTTGAAAATCGTGCGGCAAATATTAAAATTCGTCCGCATAAACCCTTCGGGGGCTGTTGTATATGCCGCCGCGGGTAAGCGTTGAAACATTCGGGTTCAGCCGCATTGTCGCATTGTCAAGCCCGGTACGGGTGACATTAACACGGCGGAACTTCCGGGTGAATCAGCATGTGGAACATACAGCGCGAGGGCAAGTGATGATATTTATCCCGTTTTTCACTCAAATATTTTGCCGGCGGCACTTTCTTGCACAGCCGATGTAAGAAACCCGATTCAAGCTCGACTAAGACTGTGAATGCTGCGTTGCCGCAGTGACGTTTTTTTTAGGAGATTATCGATGAAACTCAATGTTATCACCGCGATTGCCGCGGCCGCGACCTTCGCCACCGGCGTTCATTTTGCCGCCGCAACCAATTACACGTTCAACACCACGACCGGAAGTTTGACAGTTACCGGCGGCACGGCGACGGGCGGGACGCTGATTTCGCAAAGCACGTCGCAGGGCGAAGTTTTTGCCTTCGGCGGAAATGTCACCTTCAATACGGGTGATACCATCAACGTGGTCGGTTCACGACCACTGATCATTGATTCGTATAATGACCTGACCCTGGGAACGAACGTCGCAATTAATGTTTCCGCCAATGGCCAACAGGCCGGTCCCGGCGGCGGCAACGGTGGTTATGGCAGTTCCGGCGGTTACGGAGGAACCGGTGGTTTACCGCCATCGGGGTCCAATGCGAACAACGGTGGTGCCGGCGGTGGAGGTGGTGGATCTGTTCAAGCTGGAGGCAACGGTGCCCCCGGCGGCTCGGGCGCGGCATACGCCGGGTCGCCCGGTGCGGCGGGTACCGTTGGGAACGCGGGTGGTGCTGGCGGCATCAGTTTTGGATCACCCATCAATGGTGCCGCCGGAGGTGCGGGCGGTTCCAACCTGGGCCAGGGTGGTGCGGTAGGACTTAGTGGCAATCCTGGATCAGGCGGATCGGGCGGGGCTTCCAATGTCAACGTGTATAGCGGCAGTTACGGTGGCGGCGGCGGTGGAGGCAAGCCTGGCTACGGCGGCATCTTTGGGGCGACCGGCGCGGCAGGTGCCAATGGCACGAATATCGCTGTACCAACCGGACTCACGGGAGGTGCGGGCGGAGGCGGTGGCGGCGGTGGTCAAGGCGGTGGCGGCGGCGGCACGGGCGGAGTCGGAGGCGGCGCGGGGGGCGGGGGCGGCGGCGGCGGCAGTTTATTTGCCGGCGGGGGTAATGGCGGAAATGGCGGAGCCGGTGGCCTCGGAGGTGCCGGCGGACACGGCGGCAACGGTGGCAGCGGCGGCAACGGCGGTGGAGGCGGCGGTGCCGTTGAACTTTTCGCCCTTGGTCAGCTTACGGTTAACGGAAGTATCATTGCGGATGGGGCGGCGGGCCAAAACGGCACAGCGGGCACACTGGGCGGATCCGGCTCTTCTGGTGTCACTGGGGTAGCGGGGCAACCGGGCGGAAGCCCTGCTAATGCAAGCCAATCAGGATACGGCGGTGTCGGTGGTAACGGTGGCAACGGTGGCACGGGCGGCAGCGGGGGAAATGGCGGTGCCGGCGGAAACGGCGGTGCCGGCTCTGGCGGAACCATCGAACTGATAGGTTCAGCGGTTAACGCACAATATGGCGTCTATGAAACCATTGGCGGCACGTTTTTCAACAACACCGGCAACAACAGCAACCTTAACGAAACAAACGGACGATTTATCATTGAAACCAACAGCCAGACAACTCCACTTCCCGATGCCGTCGGCGGGTTGCCGTTCTATTTCGGTAATGGCCCCGAGGGAGTCAATCCATACATACAGGGAGCGTTCTCCACGCTGACACCCAATATCCCGGATCTGGTGGGTGGTGCCGCGGCACCTTACGGCATTCTGGCTAATCTGCAGGCCACCTCGCCCACCCTGGCCAACCTGGCAAAAAACGGGCCGGCCAATGCTTTGGCGGCTGTTCTGCTGGGCAGCAGCGGTTTACCCGGCTATTCCGAAGTGTACCCCGGTTACCAATGGGTATTTGTTGTGAACTTAAAAGCAACACCCATCAACGGTCTGCATATCGGCCTGAGTTCAACGTCATCGACCTTTGCCTCCTCGCTGATGCAGCAATCGCTTTCGATAAACAACGGCAACTTCGCGATTGCAACCAGCACTGATGCCCAACTGCCCGGCAACGATGTTTATGCCTTTTTGGCACCGACATCCCTGATTAACTCCGGCACGTTTTATGCCACCGCAACCGGCGCGAACCCACTGAGCCTGTCATCTGATTACGGGCTGGTTACCCCGGGATTCCTGCCGGTTGGATATCTGCAATCAACGGTCGCCACACCGGAGCCCACTGAGTGGGCTATTGCACTGACCGCGCTAATGGGCATGGCTTTGGTCATTCGCCCGCGCCGCGGAAGCTTTGCGGGCAGATAAGATAAATCCCAATCGGCCCCAACAAGGCCAGTGGATTGGGCGCTACACTGCGATAAGCATTCATGAAGCGTCAATGGGCGCATCAAGCGAATCGAGCGGAAAGGGCCATGCTGCGGGCTGCGGAATTCTGGCGGCGTTGATCGTCCAACGATCAACGCCGCTTTTATCATAAACTACAAGCTGCACTCCGGAGTTCGGGCAGTTCACCGGCATTTGCGGGAGCATTAACGGCTCATTTTTTGTTACAAGCATGTGCGCCGGCTGATCTTGACCGCCAACCGAGGAATGGCAGAAAAGCAACACGCGTAAGAGCGCATGCTGCCGACAGTGCGGCGTTGTCAAATGGACATCAGGCAGAGGTGCATGGGTTACGGAAAACCATGCCAGTTCCGGTTATCCGCTTGGCACGCAGGCACGCCCCCCCCCATCCGCACAGCATGAGGATCATGGGCACATCAACATAGCCATGCCCGCGCGGCAGGTTGATGCTCCCGGTAACACATGTCCCCTTTTTTACGTCAGGCCGCAAATATATGGCAGTTTTTTGCAGTTTCGCGCTCGGCGGCAAAAACGCTTGTTGCGACTATCCCACGCGGGCTAATTGCGTGACAAGTCTGATGCAGCATGGCTTGCAGGAGGCGCAAGGTTATGATGTTGGAAGCCGGGATAGTCAAGCGGATAACAAAAAGCATCGAACAGACTGCTTCCGCCGCCACCGAGGCCACCGCCCTCCCGGCCGCCCCGGAAAAATGGCCCACGCCTCTGCCCGCCCGGACCGCCTGGACCGCCCGGACCGCCAAAGCCACCGAAGCGACCGAATCCACCGGGGCCGCCGAAGCGACCACCTCGAAAACCGCCACGTCTGAATTGCTCCGAACTTTGCCGACCGCCTCCCGCGAGATTATCCTTATATTTCCAGACCACCGATCCCGCGGGTGTCACTTGAAAAATAATCCCGGGCAGACCGGAGCATATCAGCGTGTTGCCGTTGGGCAGTCGCTGGGCACTGCCGAGATGATTGGAATAGAAGGATGTTGGCTGCGCGGCCTTGTAATGCCACACCGGTGCAACCGGCCCGCAGGCCACATTGCGCTGATGCGCATAACAACCGGAAGACAGCAGCGGTGGCACGATTTCATCGACGGTTGAATAGGACCCGCCGGGGCGGCCAAGCCCATTATTAAAAACGAGAATATGCCCTGCGCCCGGCAGGCCCGGCGGAATCCAACTGGCATCATGCTGGGCGAAGAGTCTCTGGGAAGCACTTGTCCCGCAGTCGTATACGCGGGGGTTGCCCCAGCGATAGATAAAATCTCCCCCCTGACCGCATCGCCCGCCCGTATGGCCGGCCGCCTGGCGCGTGGTCGTGCTGTGATCAATGATGTAAATTTCGCTGGTATTGTGGGAACTGATAAGAATCTGGTTCAATTGCGGGTTGTATGCGATGGAATTGAAGTGTACCCAATCCGCTCCGCCGCGCGAGGCGGGGCCGCGTCGCGGAACGTAATTGATGTTTAACCGGCCTGGAAATGCACGGATGTTTCCATAATTGGCTTTATCCGCGTTGAAATGCTGCACGAGATGGTCCCAGAGGTTCCAACGCCATACGACCTTTCCGGTATACAGGCCGGTTGGTTTAATCTCGACAATGCTTTCTGAAAACAATCCCCGGCTGGAAACCAGCGACGGATTGCGTCCCGCGGCGATCGCCTGCGCTTTGGTTTTGCGCTGCCAGGCCAGCACCAGCACATCGCCGTTGGGCATTGCCGCAACATCATGACTTTGAATTTCATTTTCCGAGGAAAAGCGGTACCGCCACACCACTTGATCGTTCCATGTTCGCTCTTCAATCAGTCCGCCGGCACCACCGACTCCGCGGAAATAGCGGCTCGTGCCGGGTCCCAGCGCACAACACCGGATCAAATTACCGTTCGGCAGCAGCCGGGTCGAAAGCCCGGGCCGATGATTGCTGCGCCAGGTATGCACAATGCGCCCGTGCTGATCAATGAGGTAGCTGGTCGTTGCGCCTAACGGAGATAAAAGCGTATAGCTATTGAAGGTGCCGGGATCGTCTAACAATAAACCGCCGGTCTGTCGGCTGCCCATTGCGGATGGCTGTCCCGGTCCGCCGGATGCAGGCATCGGACCAGCGCCGCGCGGACCGCCGCGGAATAGACCAAAGCTGGATTGCTGCTGATACATATCAGCGCCGGGCAGTGTGTTATTCATCAGTTGCACGGTGGAATTGCCTGTAACGGCAACGGCGGAACCCTTCAAGCCGGCGTGATTGCCGGTGAAGACACAACCGTGAACGATTGCTATGGAATTGTCATGAAAGTTTGCCGCGCCGCCGTAGCCTTTGGCCGTGTTGTCCAGAAATTGGCAGTCCGTGAGATGCACGATGGTGTTGCCAAGCTGCGCGGCCCGGGTTACGCTGAAAACAGCCCCGCCATGAGCACCGCTGTGATTATCGCGAAACAGGCAATGCGTTATCCGCGGGCGCGAACCATAATCAAAGTAAACCGCGCCCCCGCGCCACGCCGCCTGATTGCCGACGAAGCGGCAATTCTTGAAATATGACTTAACGCCCACGCAATCGTACACAGCGCCACCATTATGAGCACGATTGCGATAAAAGCGGCAATTGGTAAAAACCGGCTTGGCGCGATCATAACTGTATACAGCACCGCCGTCGTGGGCGAAGTTATCCTTGAACGTGCAATCGTTGATCGTCATGGCAAATCCGGCAATCCACCGCGAACCCGGCCGGCCCTGCGGTCCGCGCTGGTAATCGAGCAATCCGCCACCCTGACCTTGATCCCCCGAACCGTTGGCATTTCCTCCGGTAATTGTCAGGCCATCGAGCACGGCACCGTTGGCACCGATGAGCACATGATAAGCACCGTTGCCATCCAGCACCGTGCGATCGCGGTTGACATTACGCTGATCACCGACGCCCGAATAGCCGCCATAAACGCGCACGCCCGGCGGCAGGATAAACGATGCGCCGCGCATGCCGTTGAGTTTATAGACCCCGGCCGCCACATATACGCGGGCACCGTCGCGCCCGGCATCTTTTAAAGCCGCGGTCAGGGACGCATAGGCATTGGCCCAACTGCGGCCGGAACCGCCACGAGCATGCGCGGCGTTGACGTACACAATGCGATTCGACGAACGTCTAAACACAGCCGCGGGCCGCACCCGCTGCCGCCAGCGGCGCACGCGATAGCGTGCCAGCGTTGTTAACAATCGTGGAAGTTCGCCGGCGTTAAAGCGTCCGGCGCGGTAACCGCCGTGTGCGGTGCCGGCATGGATGATCCGCGGCGCATCATCGTGCCAGTTAAAAATGCCGGAGTCGCACCATTGACAGGTATTGTCCGTGAAGCGGCAACCAATAAGCACGGGGTCGTTGACGGGGCCGGTGCCGTCATACATTGGCGAACCATAATCCACCGCGTGGTTCCGGGTAAAACTGCAGTCGAACACGATCGGACACGAACCGCCGTCATTGCCCAATCCAGCCGCGCTTTGCGCCCGATTAGACATAAACAGACAGTTAATGAGCGTCGGTGAAGAGCCGAAATCGTCGTACATTCCGCCGCCTTTTTGCGGCGTCTGGTTATGCTCGAACACGCAGTTGAAAAATATGGGCGCAGTACCGAGGTCGTTGCTAACGCCACCGCCGCGACCTGCCGCGAAGTTATTGCGAAAGGTGCAGTTAATAAACACGGGCACCCTGCGATGGCCGTCCGCGGGCCGGGGCGGAAATGACCGGCTGATCATGTTATAAACGCCACCGCCTTTGCCGGCCCGATTGTTCTCAAAGATGCAGTTTCGCACAATCGGCGCAGCGCGGAAGTTCAGCATACCGCCGCCACAGCCGGCACCGCGACCGTCGATAATGGCTGATGGTGTGGTGTGTACGGGCGGGCCACCGCCAATGTTTCCCGATCCGCCGCCCCGATTTTGCCTGTCCGGCGGCCCACCGCCTGCCTGAAATGGCGGTCCGAAACCTCGCCCAAAGCGCCCACGACCGCCGAACCGACCACGCGAATTAAAATCAGGTCTCCCAGGATGCTGCATCAGTGCATTGCCGCCTGTAACGATAAAGCCATCGAGTACGGCCCCGGTGGCTCCTGTAACCACATGATACGCTCCGTTACCATCTAAAATTGTCTTGTTAACAACCCAGTTGCGCTGACTGAGACGTGTTTCCGTTCCGGCAAAGCCGCCATACAGCTTCAGGCCGGGCCGCAGTTGAAAACTGTCGCGGTGCTCGTTACCCGGTGTATACACGCCACGCGCCACCCATATTGTCGTTGCACCACTTCTGATGGC
Source organism: Planctomycetota bacterium (assembly GCA_021810145.1). Lineage (GTDB taxonomy): Bacteria > Planctomycetota > Phycisphaerae > WQYP01 > WQYP01 > JAMDCX01. The sequence goes on from JAJZJL010000022.1 coordinate 40,885, forward strand.
CGCCTGCAGACTGCTATATGCTGTCGCCCAGCTTGTGCCACTGTGTGTCCCGCCGGTATGAGCGGCATTGACAAACGTAACGGCAGCATTATCCGCGGCGGCAGCAATCGGCAGCGTTACCATCCCAAACAGCAGCGTTACACCCACCAGAAACCAACTTCGCCAGAATGGTGTTGCTTTGTGCATGGCCTCAACTCCTCTTCATACGCCGACCGCACCGGCTCACAGAGAAATTTCCGGGCAACATGGCCGCCGTGAACCCGACGTTCCGGTTCGATGCGCGGGCACAGCTCATTTCCTCTGCTCCCGGAATGTTTTCCACAGGGTTAGTGCGGTTACCCCAACTATCGGTTTCAAATCCATTCAACTTCATTTTCATATTATTATCAGGCCATCGCGGCGAGAGGCCGCACCGTGCCGGGAGCGGCCACGGCGTAAACGAATTGAAAAGGGTTGGGAATACCTGTGGCAATATTCTCCGGCAGTGCGCCGGCAAAGCCAACAGGTCCCCTGACGTGAGCACATGGTGTCGCACGGCCTGATGTAACCGGGCCATGTGCATGGCATCAATGTGTCATTGTCAGCTCGTCAGTATTCGCCGGGAGCGGAAGGCACCGCGGTAAACCGGGACACAGAACTTTCCCCGCGCAGCGCCGTGTCCGGAAAAATGCCGATAAAAAGGAGTTCACCACGAGTATTCGACGGTATAGGTAATAACCTTTTTACCATCGGCGGGCACATCGGCTGTAAATTCTATTTCCCGGCTGTTGAGTTTCTTAAACTTATCGCTGTGGGCGATGATTTTCCAGTTGGACCAACGGTTAAGATATTGCGGCACCAGCACGGTTGCGGCCGTCTTTTTATGATTGTCCAGCGTGATGGAGAAGCTCTCTTTGAGCCAATGAGCGTCGGAATTTACATGGAAGCTGGTCTGCACCCGCTTTCCAACAATATCAAACGCTTTGCCCACCTGCACGGAAACCGATTCATCGCGCGGTGTGTTGTGAATTAAATCCGCACCGAGAAATTCCAGCGTACCGTCCGCGGGGTCTTCCTTGAAAACACGGATTTTGCCCTTCGGCAGAGGAATACCCAGCGTATTGGCTTTGGTGTTTTTGAACTGAATGTAGACGCCGACTTCTCCGGTGGATTCAATACCGGCATTGCGATCAAGATTCGGACTATTTCCATAGTAAACAGAGGGCGTTGAATTCTGACCGCTGTATACCAATACTTTTTGGACCGCGATATGCGGGCGCGACGGAAACAATGCGATTTGCTGCGTGGCGTTCTGATTGATGGTGGTCAGGCGCGGCAGCGTGTAAAGATGATATTCAAAAAACGCCTTTTCCTTAAAGCCATTTGCGGGCATGGCCTTCTGCACGGCCAAGGCAAACCGCGGATACATCCGCGGCGGCGCAACGGTATGCGGATTTCCCGCCACGAGTTTGAGCCGGGCGTGATGATAGGTTTTTCCGGATAGATTCATCAGCGTGACCCAGGCGGCGAGGCTGGCATGGGCATCGGTTTTTCCCAAGACCAGATTGTAATCCGCAATCCAGGTCAGCCCCTTGGTTTCATAGCTGGTGAGAACCTTCTGCCTGCCGGCCTTGGGCGAAAAGATATTCCATTCCAATGTGGGTTTGGTCAGCAGGTCGCGCGGAAATTTACCGAGACGAATCCGCTGATAAGACTTGACAATATGAATTCCCGAATGGTTTTGAATAATCAGTTCACCGCCGGCATCCGAAAGCAGGGTTCCTTTCATCTGCCGAATGCTGCGGGCGGTTTCCGGGGCGGTAATGTTAACGGTTCGATTGATGTAATGATCAAGCAGCGACTGGGAATTCAGCAGATCAAATTTGAACCGCTGATTCAACACTTCCGTGGCGGGAACCGTGAGGTCCTTGAAACTTACGGTAGTCGGGTCGATGTAAGCGGGGACATCGGTAAAATCGAGCCGATTTTCACCGGCCTTGAGATCCAATGTGCGAAATTCCTTGACCACACCAAAGCCGGGAATGCTGGTTGGATTGGTATTGTACGTATTGCCCATGCGCATGTTAAAAACCCATTGCTGCGGGTCGAATGTCTGCGGATCAGCGGAAGAATAGATGGTTACCGTGGTGGGTGTACCGGGCGCTTTGGCCGCCGGTGCCGCCGGCGTTGATGCGGCGGTCAGGCCGGTCAAAGCGGCTGCGGTAAGAATGATCATCCATCGGGAGTGCTGCGGGTTCATAATCATACCTCCGAATGCGGTTACTGATACTGCCAGATCTTGGAGAGTATAACGTAAACAAGCGTAATCAACAGCAGGAATGTATTGCCTGGCGGCAGCGGTCTGCTTCTGCATCCCAACAGCCGGAGCCTGTGCTACACAACTGTGCCGGCGGCAGCCCATCGAGCACCATGCTTGCGGGCCAAAAGCCTTGAAAGCCCTGGCTGCACCCGTTGCAGGTTTGAAAATCGTGAGCAACCACCTCCGCGAACAAGGCTTCGACAACATTGCGGCACGTTAAGCTGTGGGAGACCAGCGGCCAGTTCCGGCTCACACCCATTATTGAGCACCCGTCCCGGCCATTGGGCGACTGCGGCGGTGTGTCGAACGGGTGGGACGTGGCGGCTACTGAATCAGAAGCAGCTTGTCAGCCATTGGGGAGCGCGGCCCCGGAACTTCGCGGGTCTGCAGCGGAGCCGGCAGTTCGGCGGGAGCACCGTAATAGCCCACCGCAATTGCGGCGATGGCGGCATGCGTTTCTTTATCAAGGCCCAGTGCCGCATAGGAGCGATCCACGTCAAAGCCCCCCATGGCATG
>JAJZJL010000023.1 GCA_021810145.1 Planctomycetota bacterium
CCATGTCCTCTGAGAAACCTCTCTCGTATCCGCGTTATCCGCGCTATCCGCGGTCCATTCAACAAGACTTCCAGGCTAGCCCGGGCATCGGAGCGAGGTTCCAGTTCTTGCAATGCGATTTCCACCACCGGGGAGCCAACTGGCATCACCACCGATCTCACGGATTTAACGGATAACGCGCGAGCCATGTCCCTTCAGAAGCCATTCCCGTATCCGCGCAGTCCGCTTAGAGAGTTTACCCCGTGCGCGCCGGGGCGGTCCATCCCATCCTGCCAGTAAGCCAATCCGATTCGGCATCGCCTATACCCGCCGCACCCAAAACTAATTCGATCGTTGTTCGTTGTTTCCCGGCGCGCCGGGACTCGTTGCTCGTTGCTCCCCGCCGCGCCGGGGATCGTTGAGTGTGGCTCATTGCCCGCTCTTTCAGAGTTTTCGCAACCGATCGCATGTATGTTGCGGAAGCGGGCACAGGCCCGCCGAGGAAGGTCCTTTCCTCCATTTTCCCACGTTGCATAAATTGGTGGTACAATAAGAGCCATGGTTGAAAGTTTTTCCAACGTTCCTGGTTTGGCGCTCGGTGGCGGTGTATGGGTGGACCGGCAGCGTTTGCAGTTTGGCTTTTCGCGCTCGGGTGGCCCAGGCGGTCAGAATGTCAATAAAGTCAACACCAAAACCGATTTACGCGTTCACCCGGATGATCTCCATGGTCTGAATGTTAAAGCTCGGTTGCGACTCATTGCCGCCGTTGGCCGCCGCGTTGATGCCGCCGGTGCCATTGTGCTGGTGAGTTCCAATCAGCGCACGCAGGAAGCCAATCGTCGCGCTTGTGTTGAAAAACTCAAACTACTGGTATCCGAAGCCATGGTGGAACCCAAAAAACGCCGCAAAACCCGTCCCACCAAGGCCAGTAAAACACGTCGCCTGGAAGCCAAACGTGTGCGATCCGATGTTAAGCGCTCCCGCCGCAGTCCGGCGGAGTAAAAATGAAATTCCCCGATTAGATAGTCAGACGACTTTCTTCCCCCGCACGCCTTGTGCCAGCAGCGTGCACTGTTCGCGCTGGTGTAAGTCAGTGAATCTCTTTTTCAGATCTCCCATGCCCGGTTTATACTGCGGAAACTTGACGCAAATATGCGTCAGCAACTCGATTTCGGCGGCAAAATCACTGAGATCAATGGTCTCGCTGGCAATCATCGGTCCAGCGGTTGGAATGCTCGGGGCGTTGTCCGCCACAGGTGTTTCAAGCATGTTGTGGTAATTTCCCAGAGCCAGACAAATGGCTCCGGTTTCATATCCGAATGCATGAAATACTGTGGAATCGCAGGTTCCCCCATCCATTAGCGCCCGCTGATAATGAAACTGTGAATCTTCATCGGCGATCCCGCCGGCAGTCATGGCCATGAAGCGCGTTAAGCCGGGACTGAATGTGCTGGTGCGGTCGCCCACGCGAATCACCGGCCCGGCTCCCTGCGCCGCCTGAGCTGTGGCTTTACTGGTTTCCAGGCCAATAACGGCACAATTGCGCGGTATCAGACCTCGGCGGGCCGCCGCGATGGCTCCGGCAAATCCTACTTCCTCGGCGCGCGTCAGCAGTATGGTCACATTGCATCTGGCCTTGAGTTCCACCAGCCGTTCCAGCACGCACAAACATGCCGCCACGCCCGCCAGATCGTCGCACGCCCGGGCCATGAATAGTTGTTTGCTTTCCCCCGCATCGGGCAGATGCCAGGTACCGATGGTCCCGCGCGGAATCTTTACCCCGCACGCCGCCAGGATCACACGCATGGGTGTACTTTTCTTTGCCGCCGTCACCTTTAACACGCGCGTTTTCACCGGTTTGGGTAATTCTCCCGTCAGGCCGCTGGCCGGCCACAACGCCACGGCCGCATCTGCAAAACATGATGGCTTTACGCCGCCTCGAAAAATAGCCCGTATGGTGCCATCGCGTCCCATGCCCGTGACCACAAAGCCGGGATGATCCAGATGGGCTTCCAGTACCAGCAAACGTGATCCCCGCCGGCCCATGTGGTAATCCAGATGGATATTGCCCACCGCATCTTCACGCCAGGTGATATGTTCCGAACGCGGCGCTGTACCATGCCATCGGCGTATCGCGGCCGTCACCATTTCTTCCCGATACGGTGCTGTGGGCGTATTGCACAGACATGATAGAATTTGATAAAACGTATCCCGCAGTTTCAAAATTTTATTCCTTTACTGCCGCTGAATCAGCGGCCTGACGGATTTGGCCGCGTCGTCCGGCTGGTCGGGAAAAATTTCATTCAGGCTCTGCCCGTCCACGCTGCGCCGCAGCAGCAGATATAAAATTGTGTTGCCGGCAAAATAATAACTCATCACATAGGCCCCCAGCAGCGTCACCGCCAGAAAAAGCCAGAAATACAGAAATATCGCGCCAAGAAACTCCGACCAGTTCATCGCCCACCAGTTGATGGGGGCAATGAGTGCTCCGAATCGCGGTGGCTGCCACATCGCATCGAGTTTTCCGCCGCCGGTATTCCATCCGTGCAGCAGGCCAAACAAGCTTACACCCCACCCGACAAAAATATGCACGCCCGCGAGCAGTACATACATGGCAAAGGATAAAAATAAATAGGTTGCCGCGCCATAAACCATCAGCAAAAGTGTATAAAACAGCATCCGCCATGGGCGGGCGTACACGTAGCTGAAACTGCGGCTTATCGCGTCGAAGGAATCGGATCCTTCAACCGCCAGTGTAGGATAAATCAGGTTAAATCCACCGATTACGCCCAGTGCCATAAGCATGATAATAAAGCCCAGAATCAGAAATGCGATAAATATCACGCCAATAACAATCTCCCCCAGAAACGGAATCGCCCCGACCAATGATAAAATAGTCAGCGCCAGTCCGGTCCCCAGTATCGTAATAAAAGGCAGCAGTGGAGCTTTAATAAACGAACCAAGGTGGGAAACCGTAAACGCAATATTCGCTGAGAATGTCGGGCGCTTGCCTGAAAATTCCAGAGCCGTCTGCCGGCATATCATCGCGCCGGCCAAAGCGGTGGCCAATATGCTGATAACCACCAGAAATAGCACGCTTAAAAGATAAAACAAACGCCGAAAGAAAAGTCCCGCCCCATGTTCCCCGCCGATTGCCCGAACCGGAGGCGCGCCGGTAATTAACCATGTCGGCCCGGTGATAAGCATATTCGCCAGACATCCGGTTATGGAATCATTTTCCCACAGGCCGTGGCGCCCGACAGGCAAAATTCCAGTTCCCACCTGCACCACCGCCCGATCGGACTCCCCGTTGGCAGCTTGCATCGGAGCCAGGCGCAGCAACGCCGCGGTATTATTCACCAGGAGGTGAAATTCTCTGATTTCATATCGCATCAGTGCCGAGAATATGCCCCGCCCAACCATGGATTTGAGATGACGCATCTGGTTCAGCAGCTTGAATGCGGCCCGCCGTCGGGCCTGATTGACCACTGCCGCGCTTACTGCCGGTCCCGCGGCCGCATGAACCGCCTGGAGAAATTGTCGCTCATATACCGCTTTAATCGTGCCATAAGCGGTGCCGGGATCTTGCGCCAGTGCATTGGTCTGATCTGCAGTTAATTGCGGTTGGAGGCTCTGCAGCAAATCCGCAAGGGCCTGCGTGCGGCTGGTTCGGTTCTGTTTGAGCAGATCATCGTAATAACCGGGAATGGGAGAATGAAAGGCGGCAATTTCCCCCGGCATGACCTGATAGCGCCATAAAACATCAAATGTCCGGCCCGCACAATAGATCACCAGAATAGCCAGTAACGCTGTGATCATGCACGCCGGTTGAATGGCCATGCGGAAGGCCCGAAACAGGGCGCTGAATTCAAATATGGAAGCAAACTTCACATTTTCCAGTGTGAAGTTCTGGTAAATTCTTTCTTCATCGGTCCGTATTGGATCACCCATCGTTCTTGACGCCTCGCTGCATGTTTCCAAGTGTCTCCATGATAATGGATTTATCGAAATATTGCCGTTATCTTCTCACATACCCCTTCCCACCCGCCCGCGCCAACCGAATGTGCCGGTATTATATGGATTTGTTCCAACCCTGAACATATTGCCACCGCAGCCGCAAGCTCCGCGCCAGACCAAAAGGATGCGGGGGCTGCCAACACGGGCCTGCACATAGATCATGAATAATAGGAGAGCGGGAATTAAAGAAATCGGCGTTCACCCGTCACCGGGTATATTCCGGCGGGAATACCACGGGGATAAACCCCGTGGCTCGCTTACGGCACACGCGTAGGTTGCGGGATACAGCCAAGGCCGACGCGACGAACGTCTGGCGATGGGGACAACATTAGGCGCTCGGATGAACTTGTGCTATCCTGTTATCGGTGCACATGGAGGAATATTACCTGGCTACCAGGGAGCGCATTCTCATCACCGTTCGTACCTACCCGGTGATCAGCCTGCAATACATTGAAACCGTATGTACAGGTGGGATCACCGATGGTGGGGAATGGCGGCGGCTGTATCCGGTTCCGCTGCGCTACCTCGACGAAGAAAGGCAGTATAAAACCTTCGATGTCGTCGATGTGGAAGTAAAGCCGGGAAAGGATACCCGGCCCGAAAGCCGTGTTCCCGTAGTTGCGACTTTACGCATAATCTCGAGTCTTAAAAGCTGGACCCAACGCCGTAATTGGGTCGAGAGGACAACTTTCGCATCTCTTGATGAGATGGTGTCGGCAGGAAAATCACTGGCACCCGTACAGGTGCGGGAGGTTCTCGAATTTATCGCTGAACCGACTGCGCCGCAATGGAATCAAGCTCAATTGGAAAAAATCAAGCAGGGAAATCTTTTCGATGACCGGCAGCCGTTGGAAAAAATACCGTTCGATTTTCGTTTTCGCTGGATAGATGGTTCGGGAAAAGAGTACAATTCCCATGTGATGGCTTGGGAGTTCGGTGAAACGTGGAGAAGCTATAGCAGGAGATATGCGGACCCTATCGCCGTGATGCGAGATAAATGGTTGAACGACTTGTGTTCGCCGAAACGTGACGTATCCTTCTTCATGGGTAACCAAAACCGCTTTCGAGACCAGTTTTCGATCTGTGGTATATTCGGGCCGCCAAAACAAAAGGAATCTGATGCAACGCTTTGGTAGGGAATTTGCAAAACGACGAATCGCAAATATCGCAACGCTCGAACGGGCGCTCGGCGTAGCGGCATTGCCATTGTCGGCTACCGGTCGGCCAACCGCGTACCGTACAATTCGTGCGGGGGGCAAGGTTACTATTTTCACCGTCGGCTACGAAAAGCGCGACGGCGAGGGGCTGGTCTCGCTGCTGGTCGATGCGGGAATTCAGTTGCTTGCCGACATTCGAGAGAAACCCATGTCTCGCGTGCCTGATTTTCGCGCTACGGCGCTTCGAGGCTTTTGTGAGAACGCTGGGATTGAGTACCGCGGATGGCCCGCTCTTGGGTCCACCGAGAAACTGCGTGAAGAACTCAAGGCTACCGGTGATTTCAAACGGTTTGAACGTGCATTCCGGATTCACGTCATCAGGAGCGGCCAGCACGCACTGGAAGAACTTGCTGCGGCGGCAAGGAAGAAGTCCACTGCACTGCTGTGCTACGAGCGATTCCACGAGGAGTGCCACCGCAGCACGGTCGCGGAATTGTTGGCCGATATTCTGGATGCGGGAATCGTGGCGATATAACCCCCAAGCTGTCCGGTTGCCGGGCCGCAAGGCTTTCTTCCGCTTTCCAAAATGGGAAGCCTTCGCCGCCGAACAGGTGGCACATCCGCTTCCTGCTGCTTGCGCCTTGCAAATGACATGTTCTTTATCCGGGCAACCCGTGATCCGCAATTCTGAAATTGAAACGCAATAACTTTATGCCCGCGGGCTTTGCGCCCAATGCAATTTGCTGGCCAGCATCTGCCAATGGCTCATCGCCGGGTTCTCCACAAGTTGCAGTGTTTTTTTCGCCCGCCGCACCACTACATACTGGCCCGCCACCAGCGGTTGACTGACCTGCCCGTCAAAACTGACGTGCGTCCCGGGATTGACACGTATCGGCGTGATGCGTATCTCGGTATCGTCCGGTACCACCACCGGACGAAATGACAGCGAGTGCGGGCAAATGGGGGTGATGACCACGGCGTTAATATCCGGCGAAATCAGCGGTCCGCCCGCGGACAGATTGTACCCGGTGGATCCCGATGACGTTGACACAATTAAACCGTCGCCGCGGAAGGTGGTCGTGTCATGGCCGTTTATGGCAATGGTTAACTGCACCATCCGGAACGGTATGCCCGCGTTGATGACCACATCATTAAGAGCCGCACATTGAAATACCGGTTCCGTCTGCAAGGCCGTCGGCCCAGGCTCCGGAGCATCGGGATTTTCCGGAGCATTATAAATAGCTCCGTCCAGCATCAGCCGCTGTGATATTTTTAATTCACCTCCGAGTATTTGCGGCAATTGCGCTCTGAATTCGTCTACGGTAAACGATGCCAGATATCCAAGCTTTCCGAAATTAATGCCCACGAGAGCCGCTCTCATGCCGGAAATAAACCGCGCAGCCTGCAATATGGTTCCGTCGCCCCCCAGCAGTATGAGAATATCCGGATCAAAGGCGTCAAATGAGGGCCGGGAAATGGTGGGAATCATCCGGATGTCATGGGCATGACCGCCGATATCGCGCATCGTGGCCAATAGCGCCTGCGCTGCCGCCACTGCATCCGATTTATCCAAATTAGGTGCCAGAGCAATTCGCATAAGCCATCAAGATACCGGCTATCGGTAGCTGCGGCCAGTCTGCGGCGCTGCTAGCGGATTATTAAGTATTTGATAAATTTGTGTTAATCCTGTTATCGCGGCCTTGACCGGGCGTGTCCCGGCGGCCAAGGTGGGGTAAAATAGGGTCGTGGTTCAGGGGACTGGAGTTTTATGGCCCGAAAGAAAAAAATACTGGTCGTTGATGATGAGCGCGATCTTGTGGACCTTATCGGCATGAATCTGCTGCGACAGGGTTACGAGGCGCTCACCGCTCATGATGGCAAAGTCGGTCTGGAAATGGCCCGTAAGCTGGCACCGGATTTGATTCTTCTGGACTTGATGATGCCCGGCCTGACCGGGCAGGAAGTGGCCACGCGCCTGAAAGGCGACCCCCAAACCGCCAATATTCCCGTGCTGATGCTTACCGCCCGCGGCGAAGAAACCGATATTATCGTCGGTCTTTCGCTGGGGGCCGATGATTATGTCACCAAACCCTTTTCCATGAAGGTGCTCATGGCCCGGATCGCCGCGGTGCTGCGGAGAAAAGCCGCCACCGCTGAAGCCGGCCAGCAGATTCTCAGCAACGGTCCGATGGTTATTGATGAAGCCCGGCATGAAGTCACCTTGGAAGGCCGCCCCATTACCGTTACTCCCACGGAATTCAAACTGCTCACGGCCCTGGCGCTGGCGCGCGGGCGCGTGCTGTCACGGGATCAGCTTACGGATCGGGTTATGGGTTCGGAAGTGTATGTGACCGATCGCGCTATTGACGTGCATGTAACGGCCGTGCGAAAAAAGCTCGGCGATTACCAATGGATGATCCACACCGTTCGCGGTGTGGGTTATAAACTCCTGGAAAACAAAGAAGAAGGCGGCGTCTGACGGACCACATTCTCCTGGCTTGCAATCGTTGACGCAGCACTGTCGTGATGGGCGCACACCACGGTGGAGCCTGTGCGGAAGTGAATTCAGCATGTTCGGAGCGTACCCAAAGCCCAGTGCGATGACGTCTGCCCCGCTGCCATCCGTGGGCCGCTTCTTGCGTCCCACGGTATTCCTGCGATGATCTGATGTTATGATAATTGAACTCCAGATGTTTGTACCTGCCATGGCCGCTGATTTTCGCGTGCCCGGTACGCACTCAACTCAGGCCGCCGTACTGGCCGTTATGGTGGCTGTTCTGGCGGCCAGCACGGTGGCGTTGCTGCTGGTGCTGATACAACGCTATCGCACGGTCAAGGACATTATCCGGTGGCTGCGGGTGCGGCGCATGGGCGATCCGCAGCGCCCGCCAATCGTTCTGGCCCATGCGCATCTTGAACGGCTGGTGCACGAAATCCAAAGCCTCGCCAACGCCTCGGAGCTTGAACGCCGCGAACTGCTTGTGCAAAGCGGTTATCTGCAGACCCTGCTGGCCTGTCTTAACGATCCGGTCATTATTCTGGACCCCGCCGGCGCTCCGGTACTTTCCAATCGGCGCGCGGTTGAACTGCTTATAGCGCCGGCTGATCCGGACCCGCAGAGCCGTTTGCGCGATTTCGCCGCTCAGGCCGCGGTTCAGGATATTACCCGTACCGCCCTGCGCAGCGGCACACCGATTTCCCGACAGGCGCGTCTGGCGATCTTTTCACGTCCGCGCATATTGCAGATCACCGCCGCTCCGGTTTCTCCGGGACATGAGCCGCGCGGCATTCTGCTGCTCCTGCAGGATCAGACGGAATTACTGCAGAATGTTCAGATCAAGGCTGATTTCGCCGCTAATGCCAGTCATGAACTCCGCACGCCGCTGGCCAGCATCCGCGCCGCCGTGGAAACCATCAACGAAGCCGGATTTGAAGATCATGTTACGCTTAAACGCTGCCTGGATATTGTCGGCGGCCACGTTTTGCGTCTGCAGCTTCTGGTGCAGGACCTGCTGGATTTGTCACGCACGGAAGACCCGCGGGCGGTGGTGCGCTACGAACCGATCAAGCTGGAGGAAGTGCGCGAATTGATTTCCGGCATGTTCAAAAACCTGGCGGTGGAAAAAAAATTGGAACTGCGTTTTGAAATCGCGCCCGATGCCCGCATCATGCAGGGGGATGAACGTCTGGTCATGCTGATTTTGAAAAATCTGATTGATAACAGTCTGAAATTCACCTCGGCTGGATTCATACAGGTCCGCTGGCTGCGCCAAACCCGCCCCGTGCGGTCACTTGCGATTAAATCCGATGCAAATGATTCCAATGCCACGGAAGACGTGATCATTCTGGAAGTGGAAGATACCGGCTGCGGTATTCCGCCGGAAGATATCAACCGTGTGTTTGAACGATTTTATACCGTCAATCGCAGTCGGGGCGGTGCCGACCGTGGCACCGGACTGGGGCTGGCGATTGTAAAACATGCGGTTGCCGCCATGGGGGGCGTTGTTGAACTGCACAGTCAACCCGGCAAAGGCACCATCATGCGTTGCATCTGGCCGCAATCCCGCCCGCCCGTGCCGCCGCGCCGCCCGGCGCTGGAATCCTCTAGCGCGTCCTCCGCGGATTGAATCCGGCTGGAATATCGGCAATTCAAAGCGTTTGTCGCACAGATTTTCCGGCCGGTCATGCGGTGCTCAATGGCAAATTCACGCTGCGCCGTATCGCGTAAAAATAACGCGCGGTATAATCGCCCGGCATGAGTCTGATGGATCAGGACGCCTGCGGAAGCCCCTGCATCGGCTGCGTACAAATCATGGAGGATTTGCCCTATGGATTCATTTGTCATTGAAGGTGGTTCGCGCCTGCGCGGCACCCTGCGGATCGCCGGTTCCAAAAATGCGGCGCTGCCCGTGATGGCGGCGGCATTGCTTGCCAGCGGAAAATCGGTCATTGCAGATGTGCCGAATCTGCAGGATATCCGCAGTCAGATCGAATTGCTCAAACTTCTGGGGTGTCGCGTGGAGCGGCAGCCTGATGGCAAACTGGAAATTGAAGTTATTGACGAAACCAGCTCGCACGCCCCTTATGATGTGGTGCGGAAAATGCGGGCCAGTATATGTGTATTAGGCCCGCTGCTGGCCAAGCGCGGACATGTACGCGTTTCCATGCCTGGAGGTTGCGCCATTGGTGACCGCCCGGTGGATATCCACCTGCGCGGCCTGAAGGCTCTGGGGGCCAACATTGAACTGGAAGGCGGCGATATTATCGCCCATGCCAACAAACTTCACGGCGCGGAAGTATTTCTGGGCGGAAATTTTGGCTCAACGGTTCTGGGCACGGCGAATGTGATGAGCGCTGCGACCCTGGCGGAGGGCCAAACGATCATTGAATGTGCGGCCTGCGAACCGGAAATCGTGGACCTGGCCAATTATCTCAACGTCATGGGTGCCAAGATTACAGGGCAGGGCACGCCGCGGATTACCGTGGACGGCGTTGCCGCACTGCACGGCGCGGAACACCGGATTATCCCGGATCGAATTGAAGCGGGCACCTTTATGGTGGCGGCGGCCATTTCCAATGGCGAATTGAATCTGGATAATGTTCGCATTGATCATTTAATGGCGGCGGTGGATAAGCTGCGCAGCATCGGGGTTATTGTGGAAAAAAGCGGCTCCGGCGTTACCGTCGCGTCGGCACGAAGGCTGGAAGCCGCGATTATTACCACGCAGCCTTATCCAGGGTTTCCCACTGATCTGCAGGCGCAGTTTATGGCCCTTCTGGCAGTGGCCAACGGTAACAGCATTGTTTCAGAGAAGATTTTTCCCGATCGATTCATGCACGTTGCGGAATTGACGCGGCTCGGCGGACGGATGCACCGCGAAGGAGCCACCGTCATTATTGAAGGCGAACAGCAACTCATCGGTGCCCCGGTGATGGCCAGTGATCTGCGGGCTTCCGCGGCCCTGGTGCTGGCGGGCCTGGCGGCGCGCGGCACAACCACCATTAATCGGGTGTATCACATTGACCGCGGCTACGAAAAAATCGAAGAACGCCTCAACAGCCTGGGCGCAAAAATCAGACGCGTGGACCAGTCGGAAGCGGAGTAATACTCGCAACTCCATCATTCCCGCAACAAAGATTATGGTGCAATGGCGGTACCTTACGGTGCGGCCGGATCGTGCAGCTTGACCGGAATGCCGAAGAAAGTTGTCGGCCGGCCATGCTGCATGTTGTAACTTAAGTTTCCAATCTCGTTGCCGAATTTTTGGCCCCCCAGGGCTCCAACCATACCTCCCGCGGGACCTCCGAGCATACCGCCGATTAAACCGAAGCTAATGCCATAGGCCGCTCCATAAGAATCGCTTCGTAATTGAGCGGGATTACCTTTCACCCCGTGAACTGCCCCGGCATCAACAGCAAGCTGCAAACCGGTAAGCGCGAATCCCAGTAAACCCAGGCCATTAGCCAGATGAGCGCCTTCGGCAACGCCCAAAGCGGCCCAATCCTGAGGCCCAACCAGAATTTCCGATTTCTGGGCAATGAATTGCCCGATCGTCGTACCGGTTCCAATTGTGTTCACGAGCTGAGATAGATCCGTGTTCGGTAATCCGGCAGGCGGAGCATTCAGATCAAGTGCAACACTCTGTGTTGCCGTCAGGCTGAATTGATGCGATCCATGCAGGTTCCCGCCCGTTTGACCGGATCCGGCCGTTTCGTTGGACGATCCGGACTGCCCGTAGGGATTCTGATTAGGTCCGCTGTAGTCGTACTGCGGGGTCTCGGATTGAAACGTGTAAGAGCCGTTGGTATTGTTGCCATTGTTACTGCTCGTGCCTTGATTTTGTAAACCACCGCCCTGGTTGCTGGAAGAACCTAAATTCTGACCCGATGATTGCGTTAGATTTTCACCGGAGGAATTCTGATTGGTTCCGCTGTAATCATACTGCGGTGTTTCAGGTTGTAATGTATATGGACCGCTGTTGTCGCTGATATTATTATTGCCGGCGTCAGGATTGGCGTTGGCAGCAGAATTGCTGGAAGCGTCCTGGCCATAATTGGTCACTCCATTGCCGCCATTGTTATTGCCGCCGCCGTTATTGTTATTTCCACCGCCACCACCATTATTATTGCTGCCGCCACCGCCACTGCCACCTGAAGGCGGCTGCTGTCCAATGGTACCAGCTGAGCCATTTTGACCGGCCTGACCATAGGGAATCGGAGTGCCATTATTTTCATATCCTCCGGTTCCTCCCGCCCCTCCCGCCCCACCCTGTCCAGCCTTACCTGCCTGTCCATCGGTACCGCCGGAACCACCCGCAAAACTGAGCGCATTGATTTTGTAGGTCCCGTGCGTACCCAACTCGGCAAAGGATCCACCTTTGCCACCGGTGCCTCCGGCGCCGCCATTACCTCCGTTGCCTCCGTCGCCACCATCCCCACCATTGCCGTTGGTGGATGGCACATCATAACTCTCGGCCCCTCCTCCTCTGCCACCATAGCCACCATTACCGGCATTACCCCCGTTGCCGCCGTCACCACCATCGGCACCGGCAACTCCCACACCAGGAGCGGTGAACGTCAAGCCTGGTTTATTCAATGTAATGATTACCGAACCACCGTCACCGCCGGTTCCACCGCTACCGCCGTCACCACCATCGGCACCGCTCCCGCCTTTGCCTCCGTTGCCTCCGTTGCCGGTAGCTTGAATCGATGCGTTGGGGTTATCGAGACTTTCACCACCACCACCAGCGCCGCCATAACCGCCGTTGGCCCCCGAACGGCCATTACCACCGACTCCGGCAAGGCCGCCGCTGGCTGTAATACCTTGGCCAATCGTAACATCACCGCCAGAACTGATGCTCACCGCTCCGCCTGCACCACCGTCCCCTCCATCACCGCCCGCGCCGCCATCCAAACCTTTTACTCCATCAGCTCCGTTGCCACCGTCGCCCCCAGCGGTCACGTTCGCTGACCCTCCGTTGCCGCCGCTGCCAATGCTGTAGCCCCCCATGCCGCCTATTCCACCCGCACCACCTTCAGCGGTCAGTCCAAGGACAACCTGAACAGTACCATTGCTGCTAAACGTAATACCACCGGCGTCTCCACCCTTACCGCCACCACCGCCATCAGCGGGGCTACCTATTGGAGCCGTTGCGGCAGTACCATCGATCGGCACTGCGGGCGTATAGCTGCCGGTTCCAAGGCCACCGACAAAACTTGTGCCCGGTATACTACCCACACCTGTAATCATCGCACCTGCGCCATTGCCACCGATATTTCCATTTCCTCCACTGGTATCGATGGAATTCACGGAAACTCCATCGGAACTGCTGGCAAGCGTGACATCTCCACCAGCGCCGCCATCACCGCCGTCTCCACCTGCTCCACCTGCCCCCCCCGCACCAGCCGCTCCACCTGCCTGGTCGCTGGCCCCTAATCCTCCCTCGCCACCAGTTCCACCCCTGTTGCCATCACCACCGGCTCCACCATTGCCACCCAATGTCGTTATGTCACCAACGGTGATATCGCCAACCGCGGTAATGCTCACAGCGCCGGCAGCGCCGCCCGTACCCCCTTTGCCACCATCACCACCGCTGCCACCATTGCCACCGTTGGCACCAGCAGGTCCATTTGCAAAGGTATAAACCAGCGGATATTGCGTTCCGCTGCCATCGCCCCCGTTGCCGCCGCTCCCGCCTTTGCCACCGTAACCTCCGTTGCCACCCGTTGTATCGATAGATGCCACGTTAACAGACGCCGCCGAGGAGGTAATTGTCACCGCGCCGCCTTTACCTCCACTGTAACCATCGCCTCCGGCCTGACCATCTGTGCCATCACCGCCAACCTGACCTGTGCCGGGAATCTCTGAAACACCGCCCTGAATCTGGCCTGGAAAATTATTCGGTGTGCCGGCTTGTCCATTCACCCCGTCCAGCCCGTTGCCGCCACTGCCGCCGCGAGCGACGACCGCCCCTACACTGATATCCGCGGTTGCGGTAAGCGTTACATCGCCGGCGTTGTACCCGATTCCGTTGGTATTGTCGGCACCGCTGGTATTGATGCCGTACTGCGTACCGGCGCTTGAACCAAAAGTAATCGAGCCGCCGGCGGTTATATTCACCGCTCCGCCATCCCCGATGCCAATCGTGCTGATCGGTCCGTTAAACGTCACCGATCCCTGGGTAGTCAATGTATAGGCAGCTCCAGCCGTGTAAACAGCGGGTTCGGTAACGTTGTGCTGGACATCCAAAGTCGCCCCGGCCCCTTGCAGTTGCACGGTATTGCTCAGCGTAATAAGCCCGGTGGTAATAGTGGTACCGCCAGCTGAACCGAGAACAATATTGCCGCCATTGAGGCTGTCAACGGAAATGGTGCCGAGATTGGAATTAATATTACCGGCGATAGTGATGTTTGATTTTCCGCCGCCAACGCCGCCTTCACCGGGATCGCCGGCGGTCAGGGTGATATTCAGCGCGTTGGTCCCTCCCGCTTCAATGGAGCCTTCCAGATCAATGGTACCCGCAGCATCAAGCGTCAGCGAACCGGCGGAATTCATGTTTGGTGTAATGGAAGTGCCTTTCTGCAACGTGATATTTCCCGCAGAGCCGGAACCGGTGGTCTGGATGACAACATTTCCACCTGCTGACAGCATGGACGCGATTTGGGAGGCACTGACGTAGGATGAACTGGATGAGGGTGTAAAATTATCGCCGCTGAAGTTGCCGCCCGACGTAGCTCCTGATCCGATCGTCACATCCGCCGGATCAAGCCGCCAAATGCCACCGCCGCCACCGCCCGCCCCGGAAACCGAAAGCACCGCCTCCGGACTGATCGTAAGCGTATTGCCGGACGTATCAATGGATCCACCATTACCTGAGACCGTGGCAGCCGCCAGAATCTGTGCCTTCGAACCTATCGCATCGGTCAAGGCGGTATCGATATAACCGTCGGAATTGCCTGTCGACGGCTGCACACCGATCAGCACCGTCCCTCCGCCACTGGTACCATCGGCATTTAACACAGCACCGGCGGGTAGGCCGGTGGAGGTCGCACCGATATGGATGTGTTGAGCCTGGATTGAAATTTTACCGCCGGTGCCGTGGCTGTTCGAAACATCCAGAGTTCCAGAAACGTTCACAGCGGAGCCGGTGGTGCCGGCATTGAGGGTGATGGATTGAGCACGGATCGTCCCAGTGGAATTGATCATAGCCAGGGAATAAAGATCACCGGTGCCGGCGCTGGTGGAATTATCTGTAGAATGGCCTGGCGCAGATGGCTTCACCATTCCGGTTTTGTCAGCCGCACCATCAGATATAGCCACGATAAATGGGGAATCCACCTGCCCCAAATAAACATTTTTGCCTGCCGTGATCATGACCGTTCCGTCAGGTGCAACTATCTGACCGGAGTTGGTGATCTGTTGCGCTACCAGATTTACCGCTGACGCCGTGATCAGTCCCGCTGCAGTCAATGGTCCGGTGTTGCCGGTAAACATATTGCGCCCGGCGAGAAAATTGGCGTCCGACAGATGTCCCGCCGCGGCATATAACTGGCCTACGTTAACAACACTGCCGGAACCGAATATCACACCGGCCGGATTCACCAGATAGACGATTCCATTGGCCTGGAGGGTTCCATCGATATGGCTGGGAGCGGCTGATTTAATACGATTGAGCACTCGCGAACCTGCGGAGGGTTCCACGAAATCAACCGCATTGCCCGCGGGTATATTGAACTGGGAATAATTGATTATGGTATTGGCCGCGGTATGCACCGTAAGCACCGACCCAGCCTGATGAAAGCTTGCGGCTCCGGCGGCAACATTAATAACCTGTACGGATCCTCCGGCTGCAACAGCATGATGAGGCGACGACGCGAGCGCCGCCCCAACGGCCATTGCCAGTAAAAAACTTTTTTTCATCCGTTCGCGGTTGCGTGTCTGGCGTTGCATGATCAATGCTCCATTTCTTGTGTCCTGGAATTGGAACTGCAATCACTGCGTCAATATTTCTTGCAGCCTCTCATTTAATAACTTACTGAGAAAACAAAATTGAACTCACTGGAACCGGCGGAAACAGGGCTTTGTCCCGTGGCGGCGGCATTGATACCACGCAACGCCATCGCCCAATCCGCAAGAATCGCCACATTATGAAAAACGGTCAGCTTGACGCCCAGTCCTGCGCTTAGCAGTGTGGCACCGGATTCGTAAACCTGCCGCTGACTCTGCGAAACCTCGCCCGCGTCCACAAACGCACTGGTTACCAGATCCCAATCCGGATTCATAAAGCGAGACGGCGGCTGGAAGTGAAAGGGATAACCAAACAGATTCCATGGCCGTGAATCGGGAGCAAATAATCTTGGAATATGCAGATTATACTGCGCCGTCCCATAGACACCGCTATCACCGGCAACCACCGATTGCGGATAACCGCGAACGGAATACAACCCACCGATGACGGTTTCTTCTTCGGGAATTAGTCTTTGGCCGAAAGCTTCCTGGCCACTGATACGAAACACCATTTCATTGGCCAGACAACTGCGGCCGGCGATGTAGGCATCGTGGTTAAAAATGGGTTCGAGATAAAAAGAGGTATCGTAATTTGCCTGCAGGATAGCCCAGTCAGGATCCGCGTTCAAACGTCCCAGGTTATTCAACGTGCTTTGGGATGCGGAGGTATAGGATCCCAGAACGCTGATTGTGCCGGACTGGCGCGAAGTGTTGCCGCTCTGATTGACACGCAACGTCACGTATGGCAGAAAGAAGTCGCCCGTTCCGGATTGCAGGGTCGTAGGATTATCCACGAAATCGTGCAGATATTGCGCTCCCACCACGGCATAAAAAAAGGTCGAATGCACCTGCAGGAAATTCCAGATCAACTCTCCGCCGCCGCCGCTTGCGTAACCGTTGAAATTGACATTACCCTGGCCGACATTGGATGCGTTATACTGCTGATAATCTCCATATACACGGCCCTGCAACTGCCTGTTGCCAAGAATTGGAAATTGATATGATGCCTGCGTGCTTTGCATCCGGCTGAAGCCCGCCGTGGCATAATTCACGTTTAGGATGTCACCCTGGCCGGTCAGGTCTGTGTCGATCAAGCCGAACTGTTCAATCCATGGGTTGGTCTGCGGCGTGCCCGTATTGGATACCTGACTGTACACGGTCCATGGCTTTCTCTCATGCACCATGTAATTCAATATCACCGAATCAGGAACGGTGCCATGGGAAATACTTACTCCCACAACACGGTTTGATTGAAGATTCAACCGCGCAAGGTAATCCCTCAATACTTTCCGATCCAGAAGATCGTCAGAGGCGGCCGGCGACGTGGTTGCCGGTTTCACAGGGGAATAAGTCCGGATGCCCGCTTGTGACGGCTGATCAATCTGATTGCCCGTCTCGCCGTAGCCATTTGTGATTGTCCGTACCTGTTGTACTTCGGCAATGTGAATAATCAGATGAAGAGCGGTATCACCTGTGGGGCGGATATCCCGCAGACCATGAAAATCACCGGGGGATACAACTACGTAAACACCCATAATACCGGCACGTTGCAGTGCCGAAAGAATGCCGCGTTCTATGGCCATAATGGCACTTAAATGAAAGGGAACTGCTTCCTTCGCGATTCGTTGGTTGAAATCAGCCAGGGAAAGATCAACTTCCCGGGCATGGCCTTCGAGCGGACTGCGCGGCAACTTGCCGGCACCGGAAATATACCCGGACGGCAGATACCGTAAATGCACAGGTATTTCCATCAGCTTATGTACGGATGGCAATTGGTTGCGTCGAATCCGGTAGGACAGGATAAATCGGCTTACCGGATACACCGGGTCAAGTTTGGAATTCCGGGTTCCGGTGCTTTTTACCGGCACAGCGCACAGCGACGGGGTCGCACACAGGGTAAACAGCACAGCGGCTGTGGTTATTCCATAAATTCCCCACCGCCACATGCTGAATACAGCATCCGCGCAAATATCACGACTGGGTCCGATTTTTCCCACGCCCAATCTCCCAATTGATAACATGATCCAGGCCACGACGCCAAAAAAGATTTTAGCAGCCCCGATAATCGAATGTCAAGAAAAATGTTTGAAATACAAAATAAGAGGTTCTGTGGCAGCTTCTGCAACATCCGGTGCGATCGGTTGCGAAAGCAATCAGGAGATGAGCAATCAGTAGTAAATAAAAAGGTTTGGACCGCCCCGGCGCGCACGGGGTAAACTCTCTAAGCGGACCGCGCGGATACGCGTGAGGTTCGCTCTGACGGGTCAAAGCTCAATTCCGAGTGCAAAATTCTAATTTCTAAATTCGAAATACTGAATGCTGAATACTGGATGCTTAACACTCAACGCCCTGCACCTGCGTAATCTCCACACCGTTTTTTATTCATGCCCGAGGTTTATCCCGAGAATATCGGGGTGTCCCCGGAGAACTCGGTGGCTAACCATTCCATCCCGGCGGGGGCGGGGCCGTAAAGATAAAATGAACAACCCGTAGCGGGCAAAATGTGTTGGGGCGCGGATTTTGCCGTTGGCGCAGGTAGTGGGAATGTTAGACAGTCTGCATCAGGGCAGGGCCACGAAGGCCTTGCGGAATCTGTCGCAGGCCCCAAAATAAGAGGGCCGGTAGCCGCATTTGCCAGTTTGCATCATGGGCTGCCGCGGCACACACGGAACCACCAACCTGGGGCGGATACCCCAGGCCGTTGATTGCGGGAACGATCTTGGTTAATCAAATGTTATCTCGGTGGCACAACGGCCTGGAAAAGACCGGAGCAACACGCATTGTCGCCCAGCAGGCACAACGCGTCACAGTCCTCTGCTGAGAAAATAATCCAACGTCGCTAAATAGCTGTCGCAACCAATGATTTGCAGCCAGGCTTCAGCAAAAATCACACGGCGATGTTGATTAAATTTCCACGCAAGTCGTAGGCTTCGATCAGCACGGAATCATCGGGTAATGCCGCATCCGGTGTAATGACAATTTTCTTATCCGTGCGGTCTTCCATGGCCACGAGTTCGCGGCGCTTTTTATTCAGCAGATATCCCGCAACGGTGGGATATACCTTCAATTCAATGCGGGCGATGTCTTTATGCAGCGTGGCCGCCGCCAGACGCCGCATGACATCCAGTGTCACGCTTTCAGGCGTTTTAATCAGCGCGGCACCCCGGCAATGCGGGCAATCCTGGTAAATGCCGCGCTTCAGACTGGGCTTAACCCGCTGGCGGGTCATTTCAATCATGCAGAACTGGCTCATGCGCAGTACTTTGGTTTTGGCGCGGTCGTGGCGTAATTCTTCCCGCAGCAGCCGCTCAATTTCCCGTTTGTGCCGGTCTTCCCGCATGTCAATAAAATCAATGACAATCACGCCGCCAAGATCGCGCAATCTTAACTGGCGGCACAAATCGACAATGGCGTCTTTGTTGATGTTGTACGCCGTGAGTTCCGCATCGCGCTGTTCGCGGTAGCGTCCGGAATTGACATCCACCGCCACCAGCGCTTCGGTGGAATCAATCACCAGCGATCCGCCGTTGGGCATTTCCACGCGGCGGCTGTTAATTTTTTCAATTTCCCGTTCCACGCCATACCGGATAAACAGCGGCATGGGGTCCTGATACAGTTCAACAATGCCCGAATCCGTACTGGCAATGGTGAGAAAGTCGCGCACGCGCTCGGCAACGTCCGGATCATCCACGACAATGCGGTCCATTTCCTGCACCGCCAGATCGCGAATGCTGCGGATAACCAGATCGCTTTCTTCGTACAGCAGTGCGGGCGTGCGCTGCGTGTCCAGCCGATGGGTGATGCGCTTCCAGATTCGCACCAGAAAGTGCAGATCCTGCTGCAATTCCCGCGCGGTGCGATCCATACCGGCCGTGCGGATGATAAAGCCCAGATTTTCCGGCGGATTAAGCTCGCGCAGCAGGCGTTTCATGGCCCGGCGCTGTTCATCGTCGGCAATTTTTCTTGAAACGCCCAACGCGCTCATGCCCGGCATCATCACCAGATACCGCCCCGGCACGCTGATGTAACTGGTTAACGTGGGGCCTTTCGTGCCGATGCCTTCTTTCGTCACCTGGACAATTATTTCCTGGCCGCGGCGCAGACATTGCTGAATCGGCGGGCGCGAATGGCGCGGGGTTTTCCGGCCCACGCGCTCCATGGGCGCTATGTGGTCATTATCCACGTGGATTTCCGCATCTTCATCGAATAATTCATTGATCTCGCCTCCCATTTCCTCAAAATTGGCGGCAACATCCGGTTCAACGCCCGGCTGGCCGTCCGGTTGTGCGCCATCCGCTTTTTTCGTGCCGGCCGCGTGCATTTTGGCCGTTGATTTATGGTGTTGCGGAAAATACTGCGGGTGCAGATCACTGATATGCAGAAATCCATTTTTCCCGATGCCGAAATCAATAAACGCCGCCTGTATGCTGGGTTCAACATTGGTCACGCGGCCTTTGTAAATGTTGCCCACATGCAGATCATGGCTGGAGCGTTCGGTGTAAAGTTCTTCCAGCACGCCCTGCGAAACAATGGCGATACGAACTTCCTCGGAATCGGCCACGTTCACCAGCATGATGCGGGGCGGGCCTTTCTTCCGGGATACATGTTTTTGCGGTGCGGCTTCACCATCCACCGCGTGGCGTTCTTGCGGCTCGATATCGCTTTGCGCCGGCAACTCTGAAACGGCCGGCTCGGCGACGGCTGGTGCTTCCTGCTGCAACACTGCCTGCGGTTCCGGTGGCGCAGCAGGGGCAGGCTCGTTCTTCGTATGCTGACGGGCCGGCTCGGCATGCCGCCTGCCGGGGTGATGATGCGCGGGTTCCGGCGGAACCAGATCCGTCAGAAGCGAATCGGATATTCCACTGGACGTAATGCTCCGCGATGTGCCGGTTGGCCGGAACTGATGCCGCACTTTACCCTGACTGAACGATCGGCGACCGGGGTGTCGCGTTAAACCGGGGCCGGCACGCGCCACCAGACGATCCGGATTGGGGCGTTGGATGGAATAGCCGGCACTGCCGGTTGAACCGGGGGCGGGAGCGGATGGTTCGGCCGCGGCGGGCAGGTGCCGATTCTCCGGCGTTTCGGCGTCCGGCCGTTGTTCCGTTGCCGCCGGTGAAATGCTTGCCAATGCTTGATCAACCACAGGTGGCTCAGGCAACGGTTGCTGTGCCTCGGTTGGCAGATCGGCGGAAGACTCAACGGTATTTGCCTCTGGTTCGGGCATGGCCTCTGCGGGCGGGGCGGCTGTTTCAGCCGCGGGTGCCGGAGTTTTGCGGCGAACGGACTTTCCGCGCCCCCGGCCACTGCGCCCTCTGCCACCGCGCCGCCGGCGACGCGGCTTGCCGGTTCCCGCGGAATCATCGGCGGAAGCTGCTTCCACCGGGGCGGCCGGACCGGCGATTACATCGCCCGGCGAGGCAGATTCAGCGGAAAACAGTGTGTCAGGGGGCAACTCCGAACGTTCTTCGGATGAATCAAATTTCATGGTGTTGATAAACAAGCCTCACGAGAAAATATTGCATACACCCAACCCTCGCCGCCGACTTCAGTCGCGGATAAATCTGATGAATTATATTAACTTTTTCCAAACAAGTCTACGCACCGCCATTTCCCGCAATGGCACAATTTCTCCGGGTGGGGGGCTGCCGGAGTTTTGCCCACAAATGGGATCTTCCGCCTTATTATCCAAAGCCCCGGCGGCGGATGATTATTCCACCGGCCACAACCCCGGCTTGTGCCACTGGCACGGGCGAATCAAGCCCCAAACCATGGCGGTGCCCATTGCCGGCACGTGCCGTGAGCACGATTATGTTTCACTTTCGGCATTCGTGTGACTGCGGCCCGATAATATCATTCTTCCGATTCACACTCATGAACAACAAACGCAATGGTCGAACTAACAGGCAGCAAGTTGCCATGATGGTTACGGCCGGTAGCGGTATGCGGTGCTGATCCGCTCCAGACTGCCGATTGCCAAAATTGATGAAATTCCGGGCGATGGTAATGGCAACAACGTGCCGGTTCGGGGGACGCGTGTTTCCCGCCATTAGCAGCACCGCGGAATGCTTGGAGATCATAACTCGTGAACCATAGAATGCACATTTTGGCGATGGCCATGATTGGGATATCCTCCTGCACGGCGGCATCGGCTAAGGCATCCGTGGCGCTGGGGCCGGCAGCCGGTTACAGCGCATTTGTGTTCGGGGATATGACCGCCGCAGCCGACACCTGGGGCAGCGTTGCCGTGGGGGGTAATGCCAATTTCAGCAGCGGATACAGCATAAATGCCGCGACGGCGGGCAACGCCTACGCGCTGGTTGTCGGTGGAAACTATATCCAGAAAAGTTCACGGATCAATGGAAATATTATTGTGGGCAAAACGGCGGAATATGACAATCCGTCAGTTAACGGGTCGCTGGCCGCGCAAAGTGTCAGGCTGCAAGGCGGTGGAAGCGTCAGCGGCGGCGTATTTTATTCGGAATCGTATTCCGGGCCGTCGTATATCACCCATACGCAAAGCAACCACACTCCAGTTGTGCCGATTGATTTTTCTGGCTCTGAATCGACACTGCTCCGCGACGCGACGGCGTGGGCCGCATTAACCGCCAATGGCATGGCCGTAAGTCAGTACAGCACACTTACGCTCACCGGTACGAGTTCAACTTTGGATGTTTTCGATATTACCACCACCGAATTGGCCGGCATCAGTACCATCAGACTTTCCGTCCCCACGGGTGCCACACCCACGGTCCTGGTTAATGTGAGCGGATCGGCAGCGAATATCCACGGCGGCATAAGCGGTTTTGACGCCGCCAGTACGCTCTGGAATTTTTATAATGCCAACTCGGTAACCATCGGCGGCGTGGCCCTGACGGGCACCCTTATGGCGACCAGCGGAAAGGTTGACTTTCAAAGCGGCCAGGTGGATGGATCGATCATCGCAGCCAACCTGAACCAGCACGCGGGGGCGGAAATTGATGCGGGATCATTTGCCGGAAGTTTGCCATCGGCATCATCACCACCGACAACAATCGCGGCCGGGGCGCTGTCTGTTCCATCGACATCGGCGTTGGTGGGTTTGGGATCGGTGGCACTGGCCGCATTGGTGCTGCAACGGCGACGCACCGCATTTCACTGCTGAATCGGTCCGGCCAGGCAAGCGAGCGTTTCTTCTATGACGCTGGCGCCGCTGGACCATACGAAGAAAAACATGGCTTCACGCATGCGCCTCTGCGCGGAATGTTCCCGCAGCAGTCCGCGGCCTTTGGCGAGTTCCAGCGATGCGGCCGTACACCGCCAGCACAGATCATTACACCGGCCACGCAGAATCGCCGGTGCAGAGCGGCTGTCCGCCTCCACCTTATCCGCCCCCTGGCTGTAAACCTGTCTTGAAAGCGCGGCATGTTGCCGCCGTAATTCCCGGATGAAAGCCCGGCATCGGGGCGATCGCGCGGAAGCGAGTTCCCGCGCTGCGCGCAAAGCCCCGGCCGCCACGCCCAGCGGCAGAATACACGTGTTCAGCGAAAAACGCCGGTATTCATTGCGAACCGCCAGCGCATTGGGACACGGGCCGGATAGAATATCTTCCGCCTGTATCTTAACATTTTTGAGTTTGACCGCCGCGGTGTTGCTGGCATTAAGCACGGCCATATCCGCCGGGTTAAGAACCTGCACGCCGGGTTGTTTCATGTTGAGTATAAACAACAGTTGATCACCCGATTCCGTTTTCGCGCCGGCAATCAGATAATCGCTGTAATTGGCTCCGGTAGACCATGGAATAGTACCGGAAATCCGCCAGCCGCCAGCGCTTGGTATCGCCGCCACGCCTCCGTTTTGATGCTGCCCGGAAGTGGTCAGTTGGGCAATGCCGATGCTGGCGAATCTTTTGTTCTCCGCCAGTTGGGCCAGAAGATTGCGGCACCGCCGGCCGCATGCCGGATTATCCGCGGCACAAATAAGAAATTCCAGGGCCGCATCGCGCTGCGTCAGAATCAGTGCCGTGTTCAAGCAGACGGATGCCAACTGCTCATAGCGCCGATGCAGTTGTACCGGGGCCATGCCGGTTCCGCCGTACTTTTTGGGTACCGACCATTTCAAGGCCCCGCAGCGGGATAAATCGGCAATGTTGTCGCGCGGCCATTGCCCGCTGATGTCAACGCTCTGCGCCCGCTGTGAGATTTTTTCCAGTACCGCCGGCCATGTGAGAATCGTATTCATTCTTAAATTGTAGGTGGCTTAAGGGCTTTACCCAAGTGCCGGCAATATTTTTTGCGGGCATTTTTTCATTCGTGTCCCGGCAGCCCGGCGCGCCCAACGCCCGCCACGAGCCGATGGGCAAGTGCCAACATTCGCCGGGCTTTGTCAGCCGCCGACAATATTGGATTGATCGTGTTCCAGCGTGTGTTCCGCATGGGCCTGTCCCGTTGCGGCCGCGTCTGATTCAGACGTTGCCGCGGTGCCGGTAACAAGTTTATTGGGCCGCTGAATTTTCTTCTTGCCATTGAGGTATGCATCCATCTGGCGCAGAGCCTGCTTGATGCGCAGCTCATTTTCCACCAGCGCAATGCGGACAAATCCTTCGCCGTTGTCACCAAAACCGCGGCCCGGTGCCACGGCGACATCGGCCTCATCCAGCAGACGCAACGAAAAGTCAATCGTGCCCTGGCCGGCCAGATGTTTTTCCGCAACTTTGGCCCATACAAACATGCTGGCGCGCGGCGATTCAACATCCCATCCGATTTTCCGCAGCCCGGAAACCAGCACGTCGCGGCGCTTCTGATAAATTTCCGCCTGCTGCCGGACAAATTCATCGCCGTTGCGCAAGGCCAGTATGCTGGCGATCTGAATCGGCGCAAAATGGCCATAGTCGTAATAGCCTTTAATGGTTGATAAGGCCCGGACCATTTCACTGTTGCCGCAGCAGAATCCGACGCGCCAGCCGGCCATGTTGTACGGCTTGCTCATGGTGGAAAATTCCACCCCCACGTCTTTGCCGCCGGGAGTGGCCAGGAATGATGGTGCCTGATAGCCGTCAAAGCAGGTTTCACCATACGCAAAATCACTGATCACCAGCACATTGTATTTTTTAGCCAGCGCCACGGTCTGTTCATAAAATAGCCGATCCACCGTCATGGCCGATGGATTATGCGGATAATTCAATATCAGCAGCTTGGGGCGGGGAAAAAGATTCTTCAGCACATGTTCAATGCGCTGCAGAAAGGCCTCATCATTTCCCAGCGGCACACTGATGACATTACCGCCCGCCAGCGCCACGGCGTAAACATGAATGGGATAGGCCGGATCACCAACCACCACCGTATCACCAGCTCCCAGCAGCGCCAGCATCAGATGGGAGAAGCCTTCCTTCGAGCCGATTGTGGCGACAATTTCCGTTTCCGGGTCCAGGTCCACGTTATAGCGGCGTTTGTATTTGCGGGCCACTTCGCGGCGCAGATTATACAAGCCCACACTTGCCGAGTACCGATGATTGCGGGCATCACGGGCCGCTTCCGCGAGTTTATCAATGACAAAATCCGGCGATGGATCAATCGGGTTGCCCATTCCCAGATCAATAACGTCGTGGCCCGCCTGCCGTTTGGCCGCTTTCAGTGCGTTGATGCGGGCGAATAAATACGGGGGTAAACGCTTGATGCGCGTGGATACTTCTATGGTAAAAGGTTTATCACTTCCGCCGGCCATCGTCCGGCTCCTCTCATAATGCAACGCCTGAAAACCGGCCGCTTTTTCACGGCCGAATGTTCCAGACCGTTTGATGTATTATAACCAACTCGGGCCTGACCGTTATCATGCGTCAGGCCACTGACACAACGGGCCATCCGCCGCACCAAAGCATTTCCCGGTTTTATTTGGCCGGGCTTTCGTGCGGCTTGGTCGCCGGTGCGGTCGTCGCGTTGGATTGCTGCGCTTTTTGTTCATTGCGCATCGCCTGGGCCTGCTCGGCATAGGCCTCACGCAGGGCGGCAAATTCCTGATTCAAAATCGGATTGTCAATGGTGATTTTGGATTGTGCCACCAGGCGGTTTAATTCAATTTGACCCCATTGCAGTTCACCCTGATTCAACAAGTCCGCCTTCAGGCCATCCCGCACCTTTGACAGCGGAACCTTGGAAGCCGGAACTTTTTTCACCAGCCACAGCAGATGCAGCGTGCCGTTGATCGGTACGGCCGCGGAAAGCTCGTTGGGCTGAAGCTCGGCGGCGGTATCCAGAAGAATCTTCGGCAGCGCCTTGTCTTCCAATGGAATAATTTCCAGTCCGCCATTGGCGGCATTCTGTGTGTTGATGCTGTGCTGCTGCGCCACGATGGCCGGGTTTTCGTGCTTGTCCATAATTAAATGGCGCACCGTTGCGGCATCATCAAACGATGATACGACAATATCGCGCACTTCCACCTTGGGGCCGAAATTGGATTTGTAAGCCATTTCCACATCGGCGTCGGTAATGTGCACATGCCCCTTCGCCAGAGCCAGCATATAGGTTGTCC
The DNA here is from genome assembly GCA_021810145.1 of Planctomycetota bacterium. Classification (GTDB taxonomy): domain Bacteria; phylum Planctomycetota; class Phycisphaerae; order WQYP01; family WQYP01; genus JAMDCX01. The sequence continues at coordinate 26,167 of JAJZJL010000023.1, forward strand.
GGGCCAGAGCCATGCGGAATTCCGCCAGCGACTCGCCCTTGCGCGCCAGAAGTTTTTCCAGTACCGGAATTCGCTGTTTGGCGGGAATATGCTGCGCCGCGAGTTGATTCAATACGCCCTGTTCGGCGGCATCAATCTGCTCTTTGCCGACATGCAGGCCGGCCTTGACACATGCCTGCTTAAGCACGGTGAGTTGAATCCATTTTTCCAGCAGTCCCAGCCCATTGAGGCGCAGCAGCGAATTAAGAAAATGTTCCTTGCTTAAAGCCTCGCCATTAACCGTGGCCACAGCGGGATTTCCGGGTGCCGGGGACCGGGGCATGAGAATGTCCTGATCCATAACGGGCAAACGCGGTGTCACCGGCTTGATGGTGGTGGAGGGTGTTGTGGGAAGCGTTACCGCCGCGGAAATGTTCCCCGCCGCAACTGCCATTGAGATTCCAACCGCCAAGCCAGCCGCCAGAGTGAGTTTTCCGATGATATTCTGTCGCGTCACGCGAATCTCCTGTTAATGATCACGGTTCAGTACGCTGTAACCAGTTCCATTATCGTACCGCAATCGCTGATTATACGCCAATGCGCGGCAAAAAGTTGGCTCCCCGGCGGCGGACGGCGCATTTCGCAGTCCGGGCGCGGTCTGTTCAACGGCATGGCATGCCCGGCCGCCGGAAATTTCACGCTGTTTCGCTAACCCCATCAGCCGCGGTGTTTCTCCCAATCGCCACCGGGAACGCCGTCGATGCCGTATCCCCGGCAACTTCAATTGCCATGTCGATGGAATTCCACATCCGTCCAGCCGCCGCATAAAATATCGCATCTCCGCCGCCGGGCCTCAATGGCCATTGCCGCGGTGCCGCCGGGATCGGGTTAAACCTGCCGCAAATGCTCAAGTCGCGGCCCGCCGTACCGCCGATAATGCCGCACGAAGCGGAGAAAATTCCCGTCTCGCAGCCGCGCTAAATCATTGACTTTTGGCCTTCGGGCCGATAGTGTTTGCATTCTCTGGAGAGATGGCCGAGCGGCTGAAGGCGCCGGTTTGCTAAACCGGTGTACGGGTTACAACCTGTACCGCGGGTTCGAATCCCGCTCTCTCCGTTTTTACACTGGTGTGATCGGCTTCGTGTCGCCCAAGGTTCCCCGTCCGGGGCCAGCCGGGGCGCGTTTGGCCAGCGCCAACGGAGCCGCCATTCCAAGAAAGGCAGCCTTCCCGCAGTGGGTGGGAGTGTTTCCGCGTCGCGCCGGGCTTGCGAACCGCCGACGCCGTTCGGCATACGCTCAGATTAGCGCGCTGAGTCTGGGGTCGGCCGGGGATTCAATGCCGGCATGGGGGACTGCATACCGAATTGGGCGAACATCCGAATGCGGATATCGTTCCCGCGCCAACAGCTTTTTGTGAACTTGGTCTCGTGAAGGTGTGATATTGCTATGCCTCGGGAAATACATATTCCGTGGTGGGCCGAAGATCCCTGGTGGGAAACGCCGGAGTACGCCCCGTTCGTTAGCAGAAACGCGACGAAATTCCGGATCGCCGTTTCCGCGATGCAGCGCTACTTTGACCGGGCATGGTGGGCCGACGTACCGAAATTGGCCAGACGTAACTGCGTCGCGGCGAGGCTGACTGGAAAAGGCACGATGGTCTTAGGCTTCATTGATGCGCTTGGAAGTGCGGTAGCGTCACTGGAGGATTCAGAGGGGTTCCGGTCAAAGATGGCTCGTCTAAAGGACGATGACTCCGGCTCGACCGTCTTCGAATTCCTTATTGCTGGCTACCTTCGAGCCGGCGGCCTCGCGGTAAAGTTCCCTGCCGAAAACAACGCCAACAGAACCCCCGACATCGTGGCAGATTGGGAGGGGAACCGTATCGCCGTGGAGTGCAAAAGGCTTCAGGTTGAGGAGTGGGAACAGTGGGCAATGGATATCGGATTAAGGGTGCTGAACGATTTGCCCGGCGATGCTGCGAAACGGTACTCAATCCAAATCGAGCTGGATCCACGCCTTTCCGAGATTCGAACCGACGACGGAAAATACCCTGGAATCAACCGGGCCGTTGCGGAGGCGATTACCTACCGCATTGGGTCCGCAGTCGGCGAGGTAGTCGCAACCGCCCCGCAACTTCCCTACCAGTTCACGATCGCTGGCCTTGGAGCGGCGGTTCTTCGGGATAAGAATGAAAAGATTGAAACATCGCTTTCGGGATTCAGCATCTCGCCCATTTCGCAACTGCGGCGCATCCTGACCAACGGGCTATGGCGGGCCGTCGACCAAATCCCGCGCGGCCTCCCCGGCATTGTGGTTATTCAGTGCGAGCACCTCCCCGACCCCGATTTTGCTCGGCTTGTCTTGGACGCAATTACCAGGCACGACCCTTCTCGTTTCGGGCGGTTGTGGGCGTTGCTGCTCGTGCCGAGGCTTTATCTGAACGATGCACGATCCGCATTGCTGTTTATAAACCGCAATAGCGCCGCCTCCGAACGCGCTCCCACTTGCGAGCTAGCGCTCTCAGCGTTGCGCAAGCACCTCGATCCGCAAGAGGCCTAATGAGATTCTGCCCTGCCTGGCGCTCGGTCCCATCCGCCCGGCTTTCGCGGAAGAGCTCGAACTGAGTGAACGCCATTTCCCCCCAGGGCCGGGCTTCTCGTCTCGCAAACTACCGCTCCGTGCGGATGGACTGGTGCCGCGCTGCCCCGGCGGCGGATATGTCACGCACCCTGCCGAGGTTGGACAGCATCCGGCACCTTGCGGAGCCGTTTTGCCCCTGTGCATTCAATGCACCTACTGAACCAGCTTGCGGCGTGCCCATTTTTGTATCCCGTCATATAATTCGCATTGAGACAAGCCAGCTATCGGCATGATTTGTCGCTGAAAGAAAATGTATGAAAACCCATATTGTACTGGCTCGTGGCGTGATGCCAGTTGGCAAAAACAAGGTGCCGATGGCACAGTTGCGTGAATTATTAACAACAGCCGGATTTAAATCGGTCCGCACATATATTGCCAGTGGCAATGCGCTTCTTGATTCAAACCTGCCGGAAGCAACCATTGCCAAGTGCGTGCACGACCTTATCCACACGCACATTGGCCCGGACCTTGCCGTTCTGGTACGCACCGCCGCCGAGCTTAAAGCGGCACGGAAGAAAAACCCTTTCGCCAATGGCTCGCCAAATCATGTATTGATCTACTTTTTCGCCAAACCGGTCCCGGAGAATTTTCTAAAAGAAGTGGTCGCCCCCGGCGGGGAACAGGTGGCCGTCCGCGGCCGGGAGGTGTATGTGCACTACCCCGTTGACATCGGCCACAGCAAACTCAGGCTGCCAAAAGTGGCGAAAGAAGCCACCGCCCGGAATATCAACACGATTACCAAGCTATTGGAGATCAGCGACGGCCATGCCTGAAATCCGCCCTGTCAAAACATTTGCAACCGCCGTAGAGTTCCGCCAATGGCTCGCCAGGCATCATGCGAAATCCGCCGGTATCTGGCTGCGAATCGCCAGGAAGCACGCGGACCGGAAAACTGTAAGCTACGCCGAAGCGCTTGATGAAGCACTGTGTTTCGGCTGGATCGACGGACAAAAAGCCAGATGCGACGAGGATTTCTGGCTGCAAAAATTCACGCCGCGCCGAACCAGGAGCTTATGGTCAAAACGGAATCGGGAGCATATCGCCCGCCTGATAAAAGAAAAACGCATGACCCCACCAGGATTAGCGGCAGTACAAGCCGCCATTGCCGATGGCCGCTGGGACAGCGCATACGACTCGGCGCGTACCATGGAAGTTCCGGAAGATTTCATCACCGAACTCAAGGAAGATAAAACCGCCTACGCATTTTTCCTGACGCTCAACAAAGCCAACACCTACGCCATCGCCTGGCGGCTGCAAACCGCCAAGAGACCGGAAACCCGCCATCGCCGCAAAGCCCAGTTGCTGGCACAAATGAAAGCCCGCAAACCCCTGCACTAACCGGAAATCCGAAAGGCCAACCCCGGCAGCCGGCGCGTTGGCTTGAAGGCGCGGGATCGAATGACCGACAGGCCGGAAACGCAACCCCCTTCGCAGCTGCCGCGATGAAAGCAGCTCAGCTAACGCGGGGAATGGGCTAACCGCAGCGGCACTCGCGACTGCCCCGGCGGGGGCCAGAGCTCCACCGCCGCCTCGGCAACCCGACCGAACTTACGCCACCACGCGTAAAGTGTTACATTTCTGATCCCATGCACCCGGCACAATTCCATGAGTGCCCTATCGCTGTCCCGATGGCCATCTGTATTCGCGCCGCGTCGATCTTGCCTGTGCTCTACTGGGTCGCTTGCTGTCCATACGACCCCCGATCCTTTCCGCACCCAAAGTCATTAGGAAACACTGGCACCGGTCTTTGGGCGCTGGACCAATATGCAATAACCGCAACCGGTACACCCCTATTTTTCCGGAGGCTCACGAAAGGCTTTACGATACGCCGGCGTTACCCTACGGGCGCGGGCCCACGTGGGGCCGTCACCCGTCCGTCGAGTTTGTGCAGGCCCCGCGAAGATCAGGGCCGGTGCTTAGCCCCGTTTGTTTATTCGGCATACCCGGCCGAAATACCTGCTTCCGCCTGAAACACGCGAATCAGCAGTTGCCTCAAGCCGAATACCCCGCTTGGCCGCCGCTCGTAAATCCCCTGCACTGCCCGACGGGTTCCGGATTCGCAGGTTGTGCCCCTGCTTTGGCTGGGGGTGGCGATCCTGCCACGGTGCAAGGTGCAACAAATTATCCGTGAATGCCTGTTATGAAATGGCCGCCCGTGATATGCTTTTTACCATTTATAATGGAGTGGTCATACATTGAAAATTGAGAAAATCAGGTTTTCGAATTTCGGCCCCTTCCTCCGTGAACATACGCTCGAGTTGGAGCCTGATGTCACTGTACTTACTGGTGCCAACGACACCGGCAAGAGTTTCCTGATGAAATTGATCTGGATTGCATGCTCAGCCAACATCGCAGACCGCCCCGACGTGAACACCATACGAGCCGCGGAAGAGGAGGGTGGACCTGCCGACCGACAAATGAAGGTTACGATCGAGGCAAAAATTTCCAGTGCAGAATCACTTCCTTTTCTTCCCGGACCACCAACCGAAAAACTAGAGCAAGGTGATGGGTTGATTATGGAGAAGCAACTCTCATCCCGCCAGCTACAGATAATAAAATGTCGTGATAAACCTGTATCTGTTCCAACTAATCCGTGGACAGTCACCCGCCTGCCACCGATGCCAGCATCCGAATTTCGGGACGCTGTCCCTATTGGGCAAGCTAACGACTCGGAGGCAGCGCTGCTTCGCTCGGCCTTAGGAGCAAACTATGCCAATCTCCCGTCCCGTACAGATCAAAACTGGCCTGCCACTTTGCGGGCCAAGGAAGATGCAGTCCGAGATTGGCTCAACGATCTTTTGCCATCAATGCTGCGCTATGATGTTCATATAACCACAGACGCAAATAACCACATAAGAGTCTCCCTGAAAGACTCCTTCGGCATCGGTGTTCCTCTACATTCCCGCGGCCATGGAATTCGCCAAATATTTTCCCTCCTTGGGCCATTAGTCGAATCGCGCGTGCAGAAAAAACCGCAAATCATCCTTCTCGACGAACCAGAGCATCATCTCCACGCGGATGCCCAGCATACTCTTCGGCAATTTCTTGAAAGAATAGGCAGAGAGCCATTAATTCAGGTAATTTACGCCACACATTCTTCGTCGATGATAAATAACATGCGCGAACAATCTATACGGGTGCTATCTCGTAAAAAAAACGGCAACGACCCAACGAGCGTCATCGATAAGCTCGACGGCTCCAACCACAATTTCGGTCTGGTGCGCACCAGCCTTGGGCTGGCTCCCTCGGACTCCCTCCTGTATGCGGATACTACTATTATCGTGGAAGGGAAGACGGAGGTTCGTTGCCTGCCGTCCCTGCTGGAAAGGCTCGAAAAAGAAAAGATCCCAGGGTTCGAAAACGCGGGCACCCTGCTGGCGGGAGCACATTTCCTCGACGGGGAGGGCGACTCCTTCGAATTTATCGCCCGTTTTGCCAAGTCCCACGGTTGCTACGTAATCGTCTTCCTTGACGGAGACAAGAAGCAGCGAAAAGGGCTAAAAAAAATCGAATCGAGCGAGGACATCCCTGTCATTCGCCTGAAACCTAACAAGGACTTTGAATCCCTAATAGCGCCGAGCACCTATTTTGCTGCTATCCAAAAATTGGCCAGGGAAGCCGACGCCCCCGTAAACGCCGACGAGCTCACTCAGCAAAAGTTTGATGAGTGGCTCAAATCCCAGAAGCAGAGTGTTAGGGAAGCCGTGTTCGGCCGACAGATCCATGAATGGCTGGATGCTAACGAATGCCGGTTGTCCAAATATGCAATCATGCACGAAGCCGTAAATTTATGCGACATTGGGGAGGTGCACGTGGATGAGCTAAGATCATTAGTAGGGGAAATGCGCCGTGCAGCAAATGAGGGGGCCAGGCCCGGTGTTTGACTCCACTTGTACGCACAGGTTTCGAACACATTAACATCTGTACATCGAATACTATTTTCCGATTGGTTGGCCGGCCGCAATCCTTTGGCCGTACGCCGTTAAACCTGAACGGCGGCCACAGGGGATCCCGTTACGCCGAAAAATCAAATCGCCCATTGTTCCCCGGCCCGCCGGGGAGTCATTGACAAGTGTTCACAGGGAAGACACTGCTTGAGGAGCCAGGAGTCAGGAGCGAGGAGTCAGGAGTCAGGAGTTGGGAGTTAGAAGAGCGTTGAGGCGCTGCGCTTTGAATTTCTTCCAGGTTCCAGGTTCTGAATTCCAGCTTCTGTCGCGGTGCGCCGGGGCTCATTGATTGCCACAGTTCCAAGAGGTGCAAATACTTACCCGAACAATCCTTTGCGTCCTTTGTCTCCATCCTATGAGCCGCATCTACCGCGTATCTTCCGGGTGTGCATATTCTCTGGGTATGAAGTACTTGCGGTTATACGGCGGTCTGAACCTCAATGGTTCCATTCCCGGCCGGTTAATCCTCCCCCAGACGGCAGCGGCGGGGGCGTTGGCGGTGTGCCGCTCATCTTGCCGATTTCGTGGCCGAACCATAGGATGATGCAATGGCCATGAAGCTTGACGCTAATGAAAGACTGATCCTTCGGCTCATCTGGCAGCGTCGGGCGCTGTCGCGATGGGAACTTCACGAACTTACCAGTAGTACGCCCAACCAGGTCGGCCTTGATGCAGGAAGGCTTGTCAAACGCGGTCTGCTGAGGGAGCGAATTCCTGATATAACAGGGCCCGGGCGGCCTCGGGTTCCATTGGAAATTGATCCGTCTCGCCGTTATGTTCTTGGACTGGCCCTTCGCCCCGGCCATATCGAGTGTGCTCGCCTGAATCTTCTTGGAGCCATGCTCGGACGGCAAATCCGTGTTGATATAGCGGTACCAGATCGCATGATTCCCTCTGCTTGCGAATTGGTTAAAGCGCACGTCGGACCGGATTGCATCGGGGTTGGTTTAAGCACGCCAGGCTTTGTTGACCTGGATCAGCGGCAGATTTTGTCATCATCGGCAATGGCCGGCAAGGTACCGGTCGCGCTGGCACCGGTTTACAGCGCGTCGGGTGCCATTCCTGTTACTCTGGAAAATGACATGCACGCCTTGGCTGCTCGCTGGTTGATGACGCACGAGGCCTTTGGGAAGGAAGACGTCGTGCTGGTGTTCATTCAAGATGGTGAACTGGGAGCGGCTGTGCTAATCGATGGCCAGCCAAACCGAGGTTGCGCCGTCGGAGCCAACGACCTGGGGCATATGCGGGTTATGGTCCGAACAGAGTTGTGCCATTGTGGGCACTACGGATGCCTGGAACGAATTTGCTCAACAGCCTTTCTGAGGAATCTTGATGGCAATGGAGAAAGTTTGCTGAACAGGCTGGCTTCCATCAGAACATTGTCCACCGACCCCTCGCTGAAAAAGATGACCCGGTATCTTGCAACCGGCCTGGCCAACGCCGCCAACTTCATGCGGCCCAACCGTTTGGTACTCGTGAGCCAATTCATCCGCTACCCTGTTTTCAGTGATGCTCTTACGCGGTTCGTGCGTCGCCGCCTTTTGGCCGGCATTGCGGACCGCATTCAAATCGATTTGTGGGACCAACCTGGTGCCAGCAATGGCGAGACCGCTGGATGGCTGGCGCTCGCGAGCCTCTACCGCGACGGGTGGAATCGCATGCCATCACCGCCGGAACAGTAGGACACGGGTTGGTCAGCAGTATCGGTATTATCTGGTGCAGCCAATATTCGGAGCAGGGGGTTAGAGACGCAACCGAACCTGGGGCCGAATTCCGCCAGAGCGAATGGTTGGCAGTTGGCAAATCTAAAAAGGATATTGCCCCGGTCCTCGACCCCGACCCCCGATAGATCACGATGACAATGTGGCGGAATATCGGGATGGGGTCCAGTATTCCGCCGTCCTGCCAGCCTGCAGGTCGCTGAAAATGTTCCAGCAACACCGCCGATCATTGTGTCGTTTTGGCGGCACCAATTCTCGATTTGCGCCAGCGAAGCCTATAATTCAATTGAGGCTCCGGCGCCCACGGCCGTGATATTTTTTATTAATATAAATAAATATAAGGGGATTGGATTCGTTATGTGCAACTCTTTTTATCACCTGAAAATCCAAAGAAAGTTGTTTTGTATCGAAGAGGCTCGGCTTGTGATGTTGTCCCATTTATTGGGAGAATGATGGCATAATCGCGCTAATTTGGCGGAATTTTGAGCAATTCCTTTGACCCTGTTTAGTATTAAAAAGCCGCTCTAAAAAGAATTTTATAAAATTTTGTAAAAATACTTGACAAGGTGTTTCCAAAAGTTATAATTCATATCAGTAACGCAAGAGTCGTAGCCGCGGGGGTCTCCGCGGAGCTGAAAGCAGAAAGGGGCGTCAACTTGGTTTCGGCCATGATCTCCGGCCGAGTTAAAGAATAAGAAGAGCGGTGAAAATGGCCGTCAATAGCGAATGATTCGCTTGGGCATGATGATTCCGTCGCAATATGAATATTAACGTCTGCGGCCTTGTTGGCGCGTGGACCCGCAACTCGCCCGGTCGGCGGGAATTTCGAGAGGCTCCCACAGGGAGCAGGAGTGTTTTTATGTCTTCCAAACGTCTTGCATTTCCTCTGGGTGTTCACGGTTCCTTCTTGGGGGCTAGCATAATCGCTGGAGCAACGCTGGCTTTACTCGGAACGACGGGGAGTGCAGCCTTGGCCGGTGTTATCTACCAAGATAGCTTTGGCCGCACTGGTGGATTAAATGGCTCTATGCCTACTATTGATGCGGGTGGCTTCGGCGGAACGGCGAATGCCAAGTGGGCAGCTCTCCTCTTCGGTACGAACTCCCCCGATACGGGTTGGACGACAAGCACTGTTAACGGGGGACAACTGACGTACTCGGGGGCAACCAACGGGGCTCACGAAATGGCCTTGCTTCCCTTTACACCAGAACCCGGTCAAATTTACCAGCTCCAGGTCACGGCCGTAGTTAATGATTTTGGATCGTCCAGTAGCAACTGGATAGGACTGCAATTCCTCAATGTTAGTGATGGGGCCTACGGTGCCACCGGGCCGGCAATGATTTACCGGGTGTATGGTGGCGGGGCCGGCTTTCCGAACGGAATCGGAGGCAGTGGAAGTGTTGCCGGTTCGCCGGGCGGGGGGAGCACGACAAACACCTCAGACAAGGTTGTGCTTACGGAGGTGCTGAACACTGTGGGTGCCACGTGGACGGCGGCGTTCTCTTGGAAGGATATGACGAACCCCGCGCTCAGCGTGATCACCTCTCCATCGAACGTGAATATGTCACCAACTGGTGATTTGAGCGTCAATATGGTCGGAATTGGGTTTGCACCGCCCATCGGAGGAACCATGACCAACTTCAGCTTGGTCACCGTTCCAGAACCGGCCGGGCTGGGGCTGATCACGGGTGCCATTGCCCTAGGGCTGTTGCTGATCCATCGCCGCCGTTCGGTGTGATTGCTATGTCATTGGCTCCACAGCACCGTTTTAGCTCGGATATGTGTGGCTTGCGCGCGGAAAATTTCTGCCGTGGGCGGCCCGTCGCTGTGGAGGTTTGCTTCGTGGTTCCTCAATAAGCGGGTAGTTCTCATGGGATGTCGCATGAAAATCAACGATGCATTTAACTCACTTATCGTTCGGTCGGCTGCAGCAACGATTTTCGCCACTGGCTTGGCTGCGGGCGTGTCATCGGCACGTGGAGCCGGTGGCGATGTCACAATTTCAAACGGTGGTCTCTCGGTCACGTTTAACCTCGCCTGGGGTGCGGCAGTGGTCGGAATATCCAACCGGAATGTGGATAACGGACTGAATATCGTCGACGCACACGACGTGGGCCGCCTATTACAGGAGGACCAATTTCTTTACCAATACGTTGACGGAAGCCAGCAGCTGATGGTAAACCCGGTACAGGCCGGGGCCTCCGGGGGATACCCTTATTACCAACATCCAAATGGGAGTTCCTTTCCGGAAATTGGGAGTCCAGTGGTTCGTTGGTCAGCAAACGCAAATCAATTCAATGCGGTCATAGCACCATTGGATTATAACGCAGGCACTCCTACCGCGTGGGATTATGTTGAGAGCGTGGAGATCACTCCTCAAGGGGTCGCAAATTTTAGTTACACGTGCTACAGCCACCAATCGGAGGCGTACCTTATGGGGACGGAAATACCCACGCTTTATACGGACCGCACCGATGCCTTCATGTATCCCACGTCAAACGGTTCGGTACATACCATCGCTGGCTCTCCAATTTGGCCGCAGCCGGCAATCACGTCATATGGGTGGATTGCCAATATTGATCGCCAAGATAATCTCGGCGTATTTTACACGACGCCGGTGGGTTTTCCAGAGGTTTTCGGCACATTCCCAGATGCTAGCGTCCTTGGCACAGGCGCGGCCCAACTTCCGTTGGGGAAGACAAAGGTGTCGCCGGTGCTCATCGCCCGCCCCAGCGAGGTTTTTTCAAACGAGTTTTCCGTTTTGGTCGCCACCCAGCAATTAGGGCCGGCCCTGATCTCCCAGCAGGAACCTGCCAAGTTCGCCACTACTGCCAGTACGATCACCAACGGAGTGTTCTCCGCGAACGCGGCGGCGTACGGCGCGCCGCCGGGGTACTCCTCGGTTGGGGGCAACCCCGTTAATCCAACCGCTTGGATCACATATGGAAACAGTGGTGTCAACGGCCCCGATACGGGGTTTTATGGTAGCGACAGCTATGAGCCGTTTGCACCGAGCAGTCCAGCAGGTGTAGGCGATTTTGCCTTCATGCAGTGGCGGGGAGCCTTCATTGCCCAGGCAGTAGGCACCGTCGCTGGGCAGTCCTATACGCTGACTTTTGATGCGGCGGCGCGCAGTGGCGATTCATCGGCCGTGCTGGAGGTGATTCTGACGAATGCGACCAAAGGTAGCCAGATAGTCACCCTGAAGCCAACCATAACCGATACGGGTTTCATCCCTTTTTTCCTCAATTTCACTGCGGCTTCAGGATCGAGCAATATTGAGTTTCTCAATAATAGCCCAGCGGGAGTAGATGATACGGTTGACGTATCAAATGTATCATTGGTTGCAGTGTCGGATCCGGCAACGCTGGGGCTGCTCGCTAGCGGTGGATTGGCACTGTTGCTTGCTGGCCGTAGGCCAGCAAGCATGGCGGCCCCATAACACGAGGTTGGCGGTAGGGAGCATTCCGAGCGTCCGCATGCTTTCACCGCCTTGGACATCGTATTGAGGACGCGGTGTAAATATATTTTACTGGCACGGGTTTGCGCCCATTTTTGGAGAATCGGTATGAATACTAATTGTGTTGTCCATCCACATCGTAGCCAAGCAGATGGCTTTACCATCGTCGAGTTACTTGTAGTGATCAGCATCATCGCTCTACTCATATCGCTGCTACTGCCAGCCTTGGCAAGAGCGAAGGAAGACGCCTTGAGCACCGTTTGTTTGGCAAACCTTCGGTCACAAGGGCAAATGTTAGCTGAATATGAATCGACCTTCGAAGATGCTATTCCCTATGCCGACGATAACGGGATAGCCGGTGGCGGCGATTTCTACGGGCAAAATTCTTGGGACTCGCTCCTGTTCTGTTATATCCACAACATTGATTCGTATAATCTCGACGAGGCATGGTATGGCATCCCGAGTACAATCAGCCCTTCGCAGCTAAGTTCCCTTACCAAGAAATTCGCCAACACGTTTATCTGTCCCGGCTCTATCTTGCCAGTGCATTACCATCATCCGGGGAGTCCCAACAACGTATTTGCGCCGGCCGAGATTACAACTTACGCATGCAATCCAAATTTCTTCATGGCTTACCTTCCGCCAGGTGGATTTCCGGGTTGGACCGGGAGTGGACCGCAATCAACGACTTTCAAGGATTCAGATGTTGTCGACCCCAGCCAGAAGGTCGCGATCGGCGACGCCAACCAATGGCAGCCAACAGGGGGCGACGGCTTGGCGGAATTCTATTGGTGGCAGAACATGTGGAATGGACGAGACTGGCCTGTTAACGATATGGTTTCGTCGCAAGGCATGGCTCCTGGGTGGAACACGAATGACGACTATCCGAATTCCGGCCCGCAAGACGGTATGCGATATCGGCACGAGCAGACATCAGCCAGCAATGGCTCCGCCAATGCGGTATTTTTCGATGGTCATGCCGCAAGCATTCCCGATAACCAAGTTCCCCCGTCGCTACCGGGCCAAATCAACATTTCCGGGGAGAGCGGATTGAGGGTATTGAATATCATCAACCCATCGTTGCCGAGCAACGTAGTACAGTAATCCGGCCCGAACTGTGCCGTGAATTTTGTCGCAAAGGAAAATATTCAAACCAAATATCCACCTTCGCCGGGCGATCCCCATGAGAAAAGGAAAATAGCTAATGAACAAAGACTCTAGTTTAAAATGGCGATTCGGTCGCAGGGATTTTGTGAAAGGCTTGGTCGGCGTAGTGGCAATACCCTCGCTGCCCGGCCATTTTGGTGACGGCGCAGAAGAAGTCTTTGAAACACCATTCTATCAAATTGCGCTGTCCCGGAAGGCACCTCTATTCCGCAATTTCTGCGTTGATTCATTAGGCGGCCGAAAGGTGGCCCGAAAATTATTAATTCCCGAACGCTGGGAAACCGGCCCGGCGTATAAGACCACGCTCTCTGCTCAACGGATTGCATACCGGGCAAGTGGTCAAAGCGATCTCACACCGCCGCTTTGGGAATTCGAGTTTAGTAGGCAAGCATTGCGCATGCGGTCACACTATGTCAGCGGATTTGTTCAACCGCCTCTGGTGCTTAATTTCAACCAGCTCGCCAATCACGCTACACTTCTTGGGCGTATGCCGGTGGCACCGCTTGCGCCGTTCTCAACCATCCCCAGCAATGGCTGGGCTGCCAGCCGCCCTGCGGCTCCGCAAATTATGTCGCTGCCCTGTGTACTGCATTTGCCCGACTTGGGATCGGTCCGCATTACAGGTGGGCACGCAGGAATGAGCCTAGGTTACGATGCGCTTCGGAGTGATTTTGGTGGGACGGCCGCCCAACCTTATGTCAAAATCAGCTTTCCCCCTGCAGATGCTAAGGTGCCAATGGTTGAGTATACGCTTGAAGTTGTCGCCATCTATCCGGCCACCAAGGGTATTACTACCAATCCACTCTACGATGGATTTCGCCGGAATTTCTTGAACATTTTTCAAATAAATCCGCGATTGCGGACCTTGGCAAATAATTCGTCAAGCGATCCCTGCGCATTTACAGTTTATATGTGCGCGGAGATGGCGGCACGCGGGCCGACACTTTCGCCGGGTTTAAACTGTCTGGACATCGTAAGATGGACGTTGGATCGGTATCTATCCGGAATGAAGGCTTATGGTGAGGTCGGCTACAACGACGCTTGGGAAGGCACCGACCGACCTGCATGGGGTTCCCCTCACGATACGCTTGACTCACGACCATCACTGCTTATCGCCGCTGGCACCTACATTAACGGCGCAAACGATTTACCTTGGGCCCGTCAACATTGGCCGCAGCTTTTGATCTGGATGCGCAAGATGCTGGCCACTGATACCAATGGCAACGGCCTAATCAAGTACTTCTTCTCCGGGGACGCGGGTGCCTTTACGCGATACCGCACTCCGCCCCGGCCTGCTAATTGGTGGGACACCATAGGCTTCGGCTACGAGGATGCCTATTCAAATGCCTTGGCGTACCGCGCCTGCATCCTCATGTCGCAAGTGGCCTTAAAGATTGGGAAGACCCGCGCATCTGCCGAGTTTTCGCGGCATGCGGCTCGACTAAAGCAGTCCTACGCCGCAACGTTTCTAAACGAGAAGACGGGGCTTCTGGGGGGATGGCGTGACGCCGCCGGAATGCTGCACGACTATTGCTTTACATTCGTGCAGGGCGTCGCGGTTACATACGACCTGTTAGAGCCTGCCACGGCCCAGAGCGTCATGGCCGCTCTGCTCAGGAAGATTCAGGATGTCGGCTACGTCAACTTTCAATATGGGCTGCCTGGCAATTTGATTCCCATACGGCAAGACGATTACTTTCCGACGCTGCGCCGTTGGGGGTATCCGTCCAAAGCCGATGGTGCGGATACCTTCCAGATTTACGAGAACGGTGGTGCCACAGCTGCTTTCACGTATTTTACGCTCAAGGCTCTCTATAAGTTGGGGCGGCGCGAGGATGCCCGCAAAATTTTGTATCCGATGCTTCGAAGTTTTGCCCTGGGGGACTTTCAAGGGCTGTGCAGAGATGGTATGTCAAAAGATTGGAAAAGCTGGACGGGCAAATGCTGGGGCTATGAAGGCTTTTTGGCCGACGGTTATCTGGCACTCTTGGCGGTTCTAGATGACGTAGTGTAGGTGCATTTGCCTGTCCCCGCCCCGGCGGGATCCCAGCCAGGGCCGGAAGGGCGGCGCCGGCTTTTCCCATACTTAGGCACCGTAAACGCTTGGGCGATAAAGAGACCGAAAAACTTTGTGCAATCGCCCGATTTTTCACTGCTAAGGCACCAATCGGGGCAGCGCACGCGAAGCGTCGCCAAATTGGACATTGATGCCCGAATCCTACCTTGTTTCTTGAGGAGTTCAGCTATGGGTGATCGGCAGGAGTTACGAGTAGAAAAGGAAGCGGTCCAAAATTGGTTGCTCGGACGACGAACATTTCTCCTATCCTCAGTGGCTGCCGTGCCACTGCTTCCACGGCGGACACTTCGGCCCGCTGCCCCGAACTTGGGGAAAAGTGTACGATTTAGGCAAGATCGCTTCTGCATTAGCTTCTGGGTGGATCCTCCGGCCAACGCGCGTATGGAGGAGCACTATGCGCAACTCGCGGAAGCGAATTTCACGGTGGCGATGGGCGGATTCGGAGCAAGGACGCCAAAGACTGACCGGCACCAACTTAATCTATGTGAGAAATATGGGTTGAAAGCGTTGGTGTATTTACAAGGCTATGAGCTAGGGGCGCTGCACGGAGCCACAGAAATTGGCGAGATTAAGCGGGCTGATAGCTTCCACAATCACCCCGCCTGCTGGGGCTACATGCTCAAGGACGAACCCAATGCCGGCCAATTCCCCAATCTTCGATATATGGTTAGTCACTTGCGAGTGAATAGGCCGGGTAAGTTGGGGTTTATAAACCTGCTCCCCGCATACGCCACCGTTACACAGTTGGGTGCACGCACCTACGAGGAGTATGTTCGCCGATTCGTCGGAGAAGTGGACCCCGATGTGCTGTGTATGGACTACTATCCGATGATGGAACCCCATAGGGACACCCGGGACGGTTATTGTGCGAATCTCGCCGTCCTGCGCAAATACGCACTCCGGCAAAACATTCCATTCTGGAATTTCTTCAACGCCATGGCCTTTGGACCGCATAGGTGTCCCACCGAATCTCAGATGCGCTGGCAGATATATACCTCCTTGGCTTATGGCGCGAAAGGGGTACTCTATTTCTGTTACTGGACACCGACTGGCCTTCCTCGCGGCGGCAACGCCCTGATCAGCGCTGCTGGACATCCCACACGTCGCTACGGCGAAGCTAGCAGAATCAACGCCAGATTGAAAAATCTTGGGCCGATATTAATGCAGTTGACCAGTGAAAAGGTGTATCGCGTGGCACCCAATGCGAACCCGGCGACGGTATTGCAAAACTCGCCGATCAGAAGTTTGACGCCGGGCGAGTATTTGATTGGCGTATTCAAACACGCGGATGGCAGAACTGCAGTTTTGTTGAATAATTACAGTTACTGTTTCACGGCGCGGCCGACTGTAAGATTCCTAGCTCCCGTCGGAAATATTGTGGAGGTAGACCCGGATACTGGACATGAAATACCTGTTGTGGCTAAGAGATCGGGTGCCCCGGGAGTGCAACTGTCACTTGGATCGGCCGAGGGAAGGCTATTTTTGATGCGTTCATAAGCCGTGGATGGACCGATGACTTCGGCGAGGAAGATTGATGCCAATGAGGCTATTTCGTTTGGCTTCGCGCCAGGAAGATTGCGAATTGCGGTTGCGCACCGACCTTTTTTTACTTACTGCGGATACTGACGGTGCACCTGATGATACGTATTGCCAGCAAAGAGCGCCGACCTCCATCAGCGTCCACAGACACGAGTGTACCGCCACAATCTGAAGCGAGTATGACTGATCTGATCATCGCTACTCCGCGCTATCAATCGCGGGGCAGTACCCGAATCTAGACCTTTTGTGAGGAGTAACCGGGCGGCGAGCCATGCGCCAAGCCGCACATCTCGACAAGATATCCCGCATCTCGTGCCCGGCGAGAGGCGAGCGTAGCGAGGAGTTCAGTGGTAATGAGTACAGAACGAGTCAGTGATGAGGAGTCTACCCGCCATCGGTACAACCGGATGCTGCTGCTGGTTGCCGGTCTCGGCGGATTGCTGTATGGCGTGGATGTAGGCATTATTGCCGGGGCTTTGCCGTATCTGCAGGCGACATCGGGTCTGAATCCCGGGCAGATATCGATCATTGTGGCCGCCGTTCTGCTTGGCAGCGTTATTGCCACACTTTTTGCGGGCGTCCTGGCCGACGCACTGGGGCGTAAAACACTGATGATTATCAGCGGCCTGCTGTTTGTCGCCAGCATTCCCATCATTGCCATGTCGCACGGCTATACCCCCCTGCTGCTGGGCCGGCTTTTACAGGGTATCAGTGCCGGCTTTATTGGCGTTGTCGTACCGCTTTATCTCGCGGAATGTCTCACGCCGGCGAGCCGGGGGCGAGGCACCGCGATTTTTCAATGGTTGTTGACACTTGGTATTATGCTGGCCGCCGCTATCGCCATGTATTTCAGTTATCGCGTCGCCGCCGTGAAGAAGCTGCATAATGCCGCGGAGTTGTTTGCCATGAAAGATATGGCATGGCGCAGCATTTTCTGGACCACGATG
>JAJZJL010000154.1 GCA_021810145.1 Planctomycetota bacterium
TTTTGCGGTCTGGCGATAGTGGTGTTGGACATCGCAATGGACGGCCATGCACCAAAAGCTGGCAATGTAGCGCCTGCTTACTGCGGCAGACTAAGCTCCCAATTGGCAATGACTCCCCGCACGCCCCATCAATGGCGATCAAATAAGGAAATGTGTCAATTTCCTTTGCGCGGCGTATAATTGGCTGTTTGGCTGGCTTGAATCGGCTTTGAGGATTTTGTATGCACGAAGATTTTGTGGCTTGGGTTGAAAAATATCGCGGAACGCAATATGACCTGCACACGGATCATATCAACCCGACTTTTGTAAAAATGCTTAAAACCATCGGTTTTGACCGCAATTACACACGCGGCGAGGGGTGTTATCTCTGGGATGGCGCGGGCACAAAATATCTCGATCTGTTGACCGGTTGGGGCGTATTTATGCTGGGGCGCAATCACCCCAAAGTGCGCCATGTGCTGAAGCAAATTCTCGATGCCAACAGTCCCAATCTTGTCCGAATGGATTGCAGCATTTTAAGCGGTCTGGCAGCCGAAGCTCTGGTACGGCACACGCCGGCGGGACTTAACCGCGTGTTTTTCTGTAACAGCGGAACGGAGACTGTGGAAACGGCGATTAAATTTTCCCGCTGCGCTACCGGGCGGCAAAAAGTGATATATTGCGAACACGCCTTTCACGGGCTTACTACCGGATCGCTGGCGATTAACGGGGCTGAGTTTTTCCGCGAACGCTTTGGCGAGCTGCTGCCTCACACCGAAGCAGTACCATTCAATGATCTGGTATCGCTGGAAAAAGCGTTGTCCAAACATGACGCGGCGGCATTTATTCTTGAACCAATTCAGGGCAAAAGCTGCGAGGTGGTAGCCGACGGTTATCTCGCGGAGGCGCAACGCCTGTGCCGTAAGGCCGGCACGCTTCTGGTCGTGGACGAAGTGCAGTCCGGCATGGGCCGCACCGGCAAATGGTTCTGCTTTCAGCACTGGCCGGAGGTGGAGCCGGATATTATCTGTGTGGCCAAGGGTCTTTCCGGCGGCTTTGTTCCGGTAGGAGCGGTGGTAACGCGTCCCCGCATTATGGATTCGGTGTTCAATTCGATGGAACGCTGCGTGGTGCATTCCAACACCTTCGGCCAAAATGACCTGGCCATGGCCGCGGCACTGGCGAGCATACAGGTTATTGAAGAAGACAAGCTGGTTGAGAATGCGGATGAATTGGGGCGCTATGCGATGACACGCCTGGCGGAAATCGGCAAGACCTGTCCGTTTGTGACGGAAGTGCGCGGAAAAGGTCTGATGTTCGGCATTGATTTTGCGCGTCCGGAAAATTCCCTTAAACTCCGATTGGCATGGGATATGCTGCATAAGCTGAACTTCGGGGTTTTCGGTCAGATGATTATTATTCCATTGTTAAAAAAGCATCACATACTCACGCAGGTTGCGGGATATCACACGGAGGTTATAAAATTTCTTCCGCCGCTGGTAGCGACAAAACAGGATATGGACTGGTTCCTCCAGGCCATGCAGGAAGTTCTTGCCGACACGCAGAAAGTTCCCGGAGCCGCATGGGATACTGTACTGGGGCTGGCGAAAAATGTGGTAAAAGCTTAATCGCAGTACCGCTTCATCGGAGGTTGTGCGGCCATTCCAGGCGGTTGATGTCCGTATTTGCTTGTCTACTATGGGTCCGATTCATCGAAGAGTTCTGAAAGATACGCTGCGACTTACGCGGTACCCACGCGTTGTGCTGGGCATTGCGCTGTTGCTGGCGGGTATCAGCGCATTTCTGGCCTGCACGCGACTGCGAATCTCCACGGATCAAAACAAGCTTTTTTCTTCGCATGTGAAGTTCTTCCATCAGTATCTCCAGTTTATTAAGCGCTTTCCAGAAAACGAGGCCGCTTATGTGGTCATTAAGGCCCGCGATCCAAAGCATCCACCGGCAAGCAACCAATGGATTAAGGCCGCCAATGCGATAACCGACGCACTTAAAAACATGCCTGATTACGTCAAATCAGTGGACAGCCACATTCCGCTGAAAGAGCTTGGCAATCAGTCGCTGTTATTTGCTCCCTGGCCGGATGTGCGTACGGCGGCTGCCGGGGCGAGCCCATTGGCGCAACTGGCATCCATCTGGGGGGAAAAACCCACATTTCCAATAGCGATGTTCGGCAGCAGCCGCATACAGCGATTTCTGCGCATGCTGGCCACGCAGCCATCCTCCCTGCAGACGACGGCATTTGCCGGTGCCATCGGGCAATCGTGGCTACAGGCAATAAACCAGCCCCAGTCAAAATCCATTGCCGTTCCGGATTTATCAACGCTATTGGTATCGGGTCCGATCACTCCCGCGTCGGCGGGTTATTACTATATCCGCGCCGGAAACGGGTCAGAACACCTGCTGCTGATTAACGTTTACCCAAAATTCACCTTCGATTCGCTGGCGGCGGTATCGCTGCCTTTGGATAAAATTCGTGCCGCGGTGTTGCGGGCCGCCAGAGCGTATCATTCAGAATTTACGTTTGGCATGACCGGCCGGCCTGTACTTGCGGCAGACGAAATGCGGATCACCACCGCTGACAGCAACAAAGCCGAGACACTGGCGATGATCGTGGTACTCATTGGCTTGATTCTCATGCTGCGGTCGATTTGGATGGGATTTGCAGCCGGGCTGACACTGGCCATTGCAATCGCCTGGACGTTCGGGTTTGCAACTATTTTTGTCGGCGAATTGAATTTACTATCGACCGTGTTTGTCATCGCGCTTATTGGCATCGGCATGGATTACCTTATACAAATCATGGTGCGTTATCGGCGCGAAGCCCGGCGTTATGAAAGACAGCAAGCCATCTGGGCCCGTGTGTTCCGATATGCCGGACCGCCCATTGCCACATCCTGTGCCGGTGCGGCCGGAGCCTTTCTGGTGGCGTTGACCACGCATTTTCGCGGTGATGCGGAATTGGGATTAATTGCCGGCAGCGGTCTGTTGCTGTGCCTGCTGGCCGGCTACACCGTACTGCCTGCCCTGCTGGTACTATTTCCCCCAAAACTGGGCAAAGTTCAACCCGCCCGCCGATATACCGATGATCGCCCCCCACCCGGTGCGGGCGTGAAAAATTTCCTCGGGCTGGGAATCTGGCTGGCAATCCTGATCGGGCTGATTCCGTTTGCCTTGCGGCTGCGGTTTGATCCGAACCTCCTGGATTTACAAGCACCCGGACTTACCTCGGTAAAACTCGTGAAGCAGATGCCGACCTGGTACGCGGTGGTCGTTTCGAAGTCGTTGGCTCAATTAGCCCCCATCCAGGCAGCTCTCAATAAAGCCGCTCTCAGCAGCACATCCCCGGTGTTATCCACCAGCAGCCTTTTAGATGCAATGCCAAAGCAAAAATATCTTGCAGCGCACACTACGGCATTACGCGCCATTTCATGGAGCAAGCCGGTTCCGGTTATTGCCGGCGATCTGCACGCCATCGGACAAGCCGCCGCCGCGTTGGCCGAGCTTTGGAGCAAGCAAGTCGCCCATGCCACGCCAGTCACCGCCGCCGCAACGATGCAAACTGCCGCCACCTTGCGGAAATTTGCCGCTGACTTGAATGTGGCGGATGTCACACAACAGGCCATCTTGGCGCGCCAACTTTCACGCTGGCAGGATAAGTTCAGCCAGACACTGCGCGCATCGGCAGCAATGCTCACACCCGGGCCGCTGGATATTGCCCGCGTGCCAAAGCAAGTCATTCGTCATTATCTCAGTGCCGATGGTGATAATGCCCTGTATATTTATCCGCGCTTTGATCTGTGGGATCAATCCCGCTTGCGGCAATTTGTCACCACCCTGCAGGGCACGCCCCAAACGCCGGGGCTGGTACCATCGCATGTTGATTTAACCGGAATAGCCATCCAGCTCTATCACTCCACTGAATCGATTCGTGCCGCCTTCATGCAGACCACGGTCATGGCTCTTCTTGTGGTGATTTTCCTGGTATATGTGGACTTAGGCTCTTTAGGCCGAACGGCCATGACCGTATCGGTACTGGCTTTGGGTCTGCCGATGCTGGTGGGCGTGATGGGTCTGCTGGGCCTGAAATGGAACTTCGCCAACTTTTTCGCCATGCCGATTTTGATTGGAGCCGGGCACGAATATGGCGTATTTATGATGCACCGCTATCGCGAAGCGGAACACAACCCGCGGCGAATCTGGAGATTCTGGGATGTAAGCGAGCGTGCCCTGCTCATGTGCGCGTTTGTCACGTGCAGCAGCTTCGGTTTTCTTGGCCTTTCACGGGATCGAGGCATCGCGAGTCTGGGCATTATCATGGCACTGGGAATTGCATGCATCTATCTTTCGGCGATATTTGTCATCCGCCCCCTGCTGACCTGGCGACTGGCAAACAAGGGCACCTACACAACGATTCGAACCTGAGGCTTGTATATCAAGCGCCACCTCGGGAATTGTTCAAGTTTTTCCACTTACAGGCCGATAATCTTCGATAATGGGCAAGCTGCTTTCGTCTATCCGTGAAAAGATGGCGTGGATGGACTCAACGATGGTATAAAACGCGCAATGCTTTTGTATCAACATGGCCGCGCATTGGCGAAGGAAAGCAGCATGTTGGAACAACCGAACGCTTCAGCCTACGAGCAACCCGAGACCCATCAGAATCTTCCACCAATAGCCACGGTCCTGGAATGTAACCGCACCAGGTTTTACGAATGGCTGCCATTCGGATTGCTGCTCCTGATGCCATTGCTTTTCTGGTTTTATCTCTCCCATACCGTCCCGGCACCAATGGCACCGCTGTATACCCTGGTTCAGGCCGGCATTGTTACCATCGTGCTGCTTAACGCCCTGATAAGTTGGGAAGCGTTACGTGTTGAGCATTTGAGTCTGCGGTTAACATACGCAACGCTTTTTATCACCGGCGGAATATTCATGGCAATGGAACTGGTGTTTCAAAACCACCGACCGGCCCAATCGCCATACATCGACGATTTTATGACCAGTCATCTGGTTTCCACCGCACAGGTACTTCTGGCCGCAGCTTTATTCATGGTGGCGTTGAGATTAAAAGGCCCGATCCGTTGGCGCATTGCCCGATCCAACGTGATGCCATGGATTACCGGAATACTCATTGCGGCAATAGCGCTTTTTACCACCAGCCGACTTCAGGGGTGGAGTGCTGTAATCCCCTGGGAACGGGCAGTGCCGGCAATATTTACGATGCTGGTGGCGGGCCTGTACGGCTGCACCATCTTCGTCACATGGCTGGCAATGCGCAACAGACCGCACCGCGATACCGCCGATTACATACTGGCCATTCTCCTTTTATCAGTGGCGGCGGCAGTTCAGATTATTGCATTAATCAGTCGCCGCAATCTGGTATTACTGAATCAATTTTATCAACTGGCCGGATTTGCGTGGGTTCTTCGATACTCCTTTATGGTCGGTTTTCGAGAGCCGTACGAGCGCCTTAAGCAAAGTGCGGCCCAATTCCAGACCCTCTTTGAGAAAAATGGCGAGGTAACATTACTTTTGGACCCGGAGAGTGGCGCCATTTTAGACTGCAACGAAGCGGCGGTTGAGTTTTATGGCTATTCCCGCGTTGAATTAAAAAAGCTGCATATCTGGGATATCAATATTCTTCCGCAAAGCACCGTGCAGGAGCGAATGCGCGAAGTTTCATCCCGAAGTGGCGCGCATTTTCATTTCCAACATCGGCTGCGTAACGGCAACATCCGCGAAGTTGATGTTTACTCGGTGGCGTTGAATCTGGGCAGTCGCAACGTCATTTATGATGTCATTCGGGATGATACGGAACGCTCGAAGGCTCTGACGAGTCTGTCACTGTTCAGCCAGGCCATTGAGGCCTCCGCCAACGGGATTATTATCACCGATGCGTCAGCGTCCGACACGCCGATTGTTTATGTCAATCCGGCGTTTGAAAAACTTACCGGCTATTCGTTGGAAGAGGTACGCGGACAAAATCCCCGATTGCTTCAGGGGCCGGCACACGACAATACCGGCCGGGAGGAAATCCGTGCGGCCGTCAAGGCGCAGCGGCCCGGCTATGCCATCTTGAAAAACTATCGCAAAGACGCCACGCCTTATTGGTGTGAGGTCCATATTTCTCCGGTGCGGGACCGGCACGGTACCGTTACCCATTGGGTGGGTATTCAAAGTGATATCACGGCACGGCGCGCAGCGGAAGAGAAGCTCGAATATCTGGCGTTTTACGACCCGCTGACTGGAATACCCAATCGCCGGCTCTTATTGGATCGGATCAAACAGGCCGCCGCGGTAGCCAACCGCAACGGAAATTATGGCGCACTGGTGTTTCTGGATCTGGACCAATTTAAACAGATCAACGATGCGCAGGGGCATGATGTCGGAGATACTCTGCTGATAGCGGTTGTGGATCGCATACGACTTGTATTGCGCGGAAGCGATACGCTCGGTCGGAATGGCGGCGATGAATTCATCATTATTTTGCCCGATCTTTCACCGGACCAACAACAAGCGGCGGATGACCTCAAGATTGTTCTGCAGCGTATTTCCGATGTCCTGACCGAACCGATAAAAATTGGCCCCGCTGAATATTCCATTTTCGCCAGTATGGGTGTGACACTCTTTCCGCAGGAAAATATTTCCCCGGCGGATCTTATAACCCAGGCGGACATCGCGATGTACCGCGCCAAAGAAGCGGGTCGAAATACCATCTGCCACTTTGAGCCAGCCATGCAGGAACAGGTCACCGAACGCGCAAGACTGACTCATAACTTGCGCGATGCGTTACAACATGGAGACTTTCGCGTATTTCTCCAGCCGCAGGTGGATGACTCCGGTAGAACCATCGGAGCCGAGGCTCTGATTCGCTGGCAGCACCAGCAAGGCGGTCTCATTGGACCGGCCAAGTTCATTCCCGTTGCGGAGGAGACCGGTCTGATTGTGCCGATGGGAGAATTTATGCTGCGTGAAGCCTGTAAAATCCTGCGGCAACTTCAATGCGCCGGTGTAAACTTCCGCCTTTCGGTTAATGTCAGCTTGCGGCAATTCAGAATGGTTGATTTTCCGGAACGGATCATTGCAATTGTGAAGGACTCTCAAATCAACCCGGCGAATCTGACTCTGGAAATCACCGAATCCGTTTTACTGCACGACGCCAAAGGGGCCGTTGAAAAGATGCATAAAATTAACGCTTTCGGAATCGGATTTTCCATCGATGATTTTGGCACGGGCTTTTCATCGCTTGGATACCTTCAACGTTTACCGCTGAATGAGTTGAAAATAGATCGATCCTTTATCTGCGATGTGGCTACAAACGCCAACGACGGCGCACTGGTGGAGGCCATAATCGCCATCGCCCATCATCATCGCCTGCGTGTCGTGGCGGAGGGGATAGAGACTTCGGAGCAATTCGAATACCTGAAAAGCCGGGGCTGCCCGCTTTATCAGGGCTATTTATTCGGTCGCCCCGTGCCCGCTCAAGAATTGCTGGCAAGATTACCTGGCCCCCAGCACGCGGCGGCTTCTGCCGAAGCAATCCTTTCGTAACTGTTTACCGCTCCGCGGCAAATATTCACAATAACGGCACTGGCGCGCTCGGGTAATTGGTGTTATGCTTGATCTCACCATGGATGGTGAAACGCAAAAACATCGCAAACGACCGGTCGCAAATCAGACCGTCAGCATGGCGCAATACCGTCATCTGGCCAAGCGGTTTAATTATTTTCTCAAGCAACATGACAAACGCAAGGAGGAATTGAGTCATTATCGTGCACGGTGCTACGACTTGGAGGCAGAGCTTCGTGTAGAGGGTCCGCGACTGTATCAGGCCTATCAGAAGATCGACCGCCAGCAGCAGCGGCTCAATAAGCTTGAAGCGGAGAATATCGCCTTGCGCAAGGAATTGGCTGGGATTAAGGAGAAGCTGCATCAGCAGCCCAAGGTGTTACCCACGTTTGTGAAAGCCAATGTACCCAAAGACAAGCCGCGACTGCGGCCTGGCCGCGAGGTCGGCCATGCCGCCGCGCTTCGGCCCATGCCGGAAAAGATCGATGAGCACATTGATGTACCAGTTCCCCGGGATTCCACGGGTGCGGCGTGTTGCCCGCATTGCAGTGTCCAATTGGCAGAGGTGGAACAACATGACCGCATCGTGGAAGACATCATCCCGGCCAAGGTGGTGGCCCGCTGCTATCACACCATCAGCGGCTACTGCCCGGGATGCCGCAAGCGGGTGGAGAGCCGATCCCCGGAGCAGCCGCCGGCGGTGGATATTCCGCATGGACAAATAGGGATCAATGCCTTGGCTATGGCGGCATTGATGCGGGTGCAGTATCGCCTGCCGTACCGGTTGAGCACGCAACTGCTGGCAGACTTGCCGGGATTAACGGTCTCTCCCGGAGCCGTGACCAAACAGATACGTCGCATGAGCTATTGGCTGGAAGGGGAATATGACCGGCTGCAGGTGTTCCTTCGCTGCGCGCCGGCGGTACATATGGATGAGACCGTTTGGCGCGTCAATGGGATCAATCAGTGGCTTTGGACACTGCTGGATGACCAGCACACACTTTTCCATGTCGATAAGAGCCGGGGGCAGAAAGTGGTGGAGAAACTGCTGGGGGAAGTCTTTGGTGGCGTGCTGGTAAGCGACTTTTATTGTGGATATTCAAAACTCTCGGCCCGGAAACAGAAATGCCTGGTGCATTTATTAAGGGAATTAAAGGAAACCTCGATAAAAAGCCCGGCATTTGCCAAGGGATCATTCTATCGAAGGCTTAAGCGGCTGCTCAAGGAGATGCTGTTACTCAAGGCCAACAAGCCGGATATTAAGACAGTGGAATATCAGCGCCGGGGCAAGCAGATGGAAGCCCGGCTTAAGGAACTGGCCCAGCAGCGGTGGGAAGAACCCCATGCGGACCGCTTGGCGGCGCGGCTGCGGAAACACGAAAAGGAATTGACGGTATTTCTCTGGGAAGATGCGGTGGACGGGAGCAACAACGCGGCGGAACGGGCGTTACGGCCGGCGGTGGTGATGCGAAAGATCACCGGCGGAAGCCGCAGCGAACGGGGAGCCAGAGCTACGGCTGTGCTGATGTCGGTGCTACGCACGGCCCGTCAGCAGAACAGGCCACTGTTTGAAACGATCAAGACACTGCTCATGAATGCCTGGGCCGGAAAGAATCCCGGCCTGCTGACCGATGCTCTGGTCGATTCGTCCTGAGCTCGCCCGCCGGAGCCGC
>JAJZJL010000155.1 GCA_021810145.1 Planctomycetota bacterium
ACAATATGGCTATCACTGCTCTGCTGGCCGGCGGCGCGGGAACTGCGCCAAGCGGACTATTGGAAAAGGTGATCCAATGTGCCGGCGGAAAAGCAGCCAAAAGCTCAACAGCCGCCCGCGCGGCCCGCAGCATCGCCTTTCACAACGCCCATGTCCCGGCCATCGCCGGCACCGCGGCAGTCGCGCTGGCTGTTGGCGTGGCGGCGGTTGTCCCGCTGCAGACATTGCAAGTCAAGATGCAACCCGGATCGGCGGGGATGGTTCCGGGTGCATCACCAACTGGAGGCAAAGGCGATGAAGCCGCCTGTGTTGATTATCTGGCGCTGGTGGACCGTAATTTTGTAGCGGCACTGCGCAAGAGCGGACGCCTTATCCCGGGCGAATCCAACGGCGTTCAGGCATACAACATTCGGGCAAGCACCGTTCGATCTCTGTTTGTTCATCAACTTCAAGGAAAGCAGGTAACACTGAGCGAACCCCTGAATTGGACGTGGTATCCGTCGATATTCCCACAGATCCCACAAAACGGTGGGATTCCGGGACTGACGCGCCAGTTTACACAGCAACCGGAACCAGCAACTATTTCTGTCTCCTTGTTCCCGCAGATTTATGGGCACATGCAGCGGAATTCAATCCGCCTGAAGGTTGGCTTTAAAACAGGTTCAGCAATATCAATCGACTACTTTTCGCCGAAGGCGAAGCAACCGTCCGCCGAACTCCCATACACATACAACCGCACTTTCAATATCGGGTTCGGGCGAGCGGTGGTGCTGCTGAAACACGCAATGAGCCACGCCGGGAGTCAGTGGTACACCGCGACGGTGTTTGACGTTGAATCTTATCCAACACGGGATCAGGAATTATGCGGCAGAATAAGCAACCTGAACCTTTACTTAAAGGAAGGCCCGGCGGGCCTGCGCCGAATGGCGGCAGTGGCCGTCGCGTGGCGCAAATTCGCCCGGCAAACGCAAACGGCCTCCAAGAGGGGCGGCAGCCAATGGACCAAGTCGCTGCCGGGCGGCGTACAGGTAACGCTGCAGGCGATTGGCTCTGAATTGTGGCCACTTTGCTCCTGGAATCCGGAGGGCCAACCCCGGGCATCGGGCGGGTGCACGCTTAGCCAGAGCTTGAGCTTCCCGGCCGGATACGTTGAGGCATCTCTACTTTTTAAGGCTCCCGCCAAGAGTGCGGGCTCGTGGCCTGGAAGGCAGGTTTTTGGCGGCATGGTTTCTGGATTTCAGCGGACGTATGTTAACCGCAGTTTGCTGCGCATCGGTTTGGATTCCGGACCTTGGAAGATCATCGGACCGGCCACGCCGGCGACGGGACCGCAGGCATTTACCGCGCCGAAGTTTCTATATGATGGTAAACAATTCTATGCATATAACCTTGCCCATATCGCGCCAATGCCTGGCGGGCCGCTGGCAACGCCTGCTTCGGTAAGTATGCTGCTGGCGCTATTACCTCAGTCCGAATTGGCAAACCGAGCCGTAGCGGTAGGAGCTTTGACGCGGAGAGGGCGTCTGGTGGCCCCGGAACCGGGATACATGCCGACCGCTTTTTCGGGGGATGTGTTCGAGCGAATTCAAACGTCGCGTTCCGGCGCATTTTCAGAATACGGCGGCGGCGGCGAGACCATACCCGTCGCGTCCAGCCATATTAAGAGCTATGTATGGATCACGCGACCACGATATTGGGTGACATCCCGCGGGTTCGCGCTAAAGCCATCGCCATTACCCTCCGTTATCTTCGCAATGGCAGGGCATGACCAGCAGAAACCGATTGTCCCCGGCGCACCGGCGGGCTCGCCGCCAGTCGGCAAAAAAAACGCGGCAATCGCTGCTGGCCGGGCCACACCCGAAGAACTCATTGCCCAAGTGCTTCGTGACATGCGGCTGGGCCGTTTTGAATCCATCAATAAGCTTTGCTGGGCACCTACGCCGCAGGAAAAAAAACTGGCGGTGCAAGCAAACAATGACATGGCTGCCACGTTCGGCTTCGGTCTTTGGCCACTCGCGGAGAAGCGCTTTGGGGCCGCACAACTGCAAACGGCCGGGATCACAAAACAACAACTCGGATGGCCTGAAGTACCGGCGAAAAACCCAGATCCGACCCGCTGGAAGATTACGGGGCGGTTTGCGGCACCGGTTCAAACGCCCGGTCGCATCGTAACATTCGCATTTTTTCCGTCGGCGCACGCGACACTGATCCGAGAGCATGGCCTCTGGTACATTAACTTCAACTTGACTTCCGCGAAGATGCGGCAGGTCCGGGGGCAATTGAGACAAGGCAGAAAATTTTTTCATAAATATTTTCCCAACGCCAAAGCCTACAAGGCCGTGCTGACGGAACTGCAAGCAGGAAAAATCAAAGACGCCTATGCCCTGCGCGACGCACTTGCTGCAGCGCTGAAAAAATATTCCGCGCCGCACAAATAGCCGCGAAGCCACAACCAAGGCAATCCCGCGCCGGGCTTGGCCATTTTCAGGGACTGCTTCCATTCATTGGCTCAATGAGCCACGACATGCCGCAGCGGGCAGAACGGTGTGCTCCGCCGCAAACAATTTGGCCAAAGAAATTGCTAAAGCAGCCCGCCACAACAGGTTCTATCATGGCTTGTCGGCCGGTAGCGTTACCTGTATATTCCTTTTTCAGTTACATAACGATTTGGCGGTGGAGTAACGATCATGATCTTTTCCAAACGGCGGGCGGTTTGCCATTCTGCACTTTCCTTGACTATTCGATGGACGGCGGCCAGCCTGCTGGTGGTGGCGGCCGGCGCTTTGACATCCTGCACGCAAGGCGGAGCAACGCCATCACAACTCGATGCAACAGCATCGCCCGTGCGCCTGCAAACACAACTACGGGCTGATCCGCTGGCGGTGAATTCGGTTCATCCGCGGCTGGGCTGGGTGCTGCCATGGAAAGGCCGGGGACAGTTCCAAAGCGCTTATGAGATTCTCGTGGCATCCTCACCTGAACTGCTGGAGCATAATCAGGGCAATATCTGGAATTCGGGAAAAGTGGTTTCCGATCAAAGCATTAACATCCGTTACGCCGGCTCGGCTCTGAAGTCGCGTCAACGCTGCTTCTGGAAGGTACGGGTCTGGAATCAGGCCGGCGAGGCCAGCCATTACAGCGCCGTGGCACAATGGCAGGAAGGGTTATTGACAGCCGGCCAATGGCATGATGCCCAGTGGATTGGCTGGAAACCCACCACCCCAAAAGGCATAAGGCATCCATTGCCCGCGATTTATCTGCGTGATTCATTCAATGTTTCCAAATCCGTCAAGCGGGCCGTGGCCTATTTCAGCGGGTTGGGCCTTGGACGCATGTATGTCAATGGCCAGCGTACCAGCCATACGCAGCTTTCACCGGCCTTAAGCTGGTATCCGAAACGGTGTTATTACGTGGCCCGCAATGTCACCCAGCTGCTCAAGCCGGGGAAAAATATTCTGGGCGTGATTCTCGGTGATGGCCGGATGTATGGTATGGGCGGCGTAGCACCGTATACCATCCACATTTCTCCACGCATGATTCTAATGCTGCACATTACTTATACCGACGGCACTACCGCGATCATCACCAGTAACACACACTGGACAATGACGGATCGGGGGCCGATACGGATGAACAACGAATACAACGGCGAAACCTATAACGTCGCCATGCGCATGCCGGGCTGGAACAAAACCGGCTTTGCGGCCAGGGGATGGAAGCCGGCCATTCACCTGCGGTCTCCCGGTGGCCGACTGGTGGCTGAATTTCAGCAACCCATTTGTGTAACGCACATTGTGCACCCGGTAAAAGTGGCGGAAATTGCGCCCGGCAAGTGGATGTTTGATATGGGCCAGAACATGGTGGGCTGGTGCCGGATTCATATTCCAAACGCCCCAGCCGGAACCAGAGTTGTTTTACGGCATGGCGAAAGTCTGGTGCGTAATGGCCAGCAGACCGTGGATTTGAATCCCGCCGGCAAGGGCCGCATTCATCTGTATGTGGCCAATCTGCGAAGCGCTAAACAAACCGATACGGTTATCCTCAATGGCAAAGGGTCCATTACCTGGCATCCCATTTTCACCTATCACGGGTTCCGCTTTGTGGAACTGACCGGTTATCCCGGCAAACCCACACTGGCCACTCTGGAAGGTCAGGAAGTCCATGACGCATTGCCGGTCATTGGCGGGTTTGCCTGTTCCGACAAACTGGTCAATCAGATCGTTCATAACGCCCGCTGGGGCATAGAGAATAACTACCGCTCCATTCCCACCGACTGCCCGCAACGTGATGAACGTCAGGGTTGGATGGGAGACCGGGGAATGGAATCGCGCAGTGAATCGTTCCTGTTTAACACCGAACGCTTTCATGACAAGTGGCTATGGGATATGCAGGATGCCCAGCGGCCCAGTGGCGATGTTTCGGATGTGAATCCGCCGTACTGGGCGGTATACACCAAAGATGTTACCTGGCCGAGCACGTTTATCTATCTGCCCGGCACACTGTATCTGCAATACGGGGAGCTTTCACCCATTCGGGATCATTACGCGGCCATGAGCAAATGGATCAATTACCAGTTGGCCAAAGTGCACAATGGCATCAGCAAAGCCGATACCTATGGCGACTGGTGCTCACCACCCCGATCGCCTCATCACATTCACTCCAAAGACCCCAAACGTGCCACCCCCGGTCCACTGCTGGCGACCGCGACGCTTTATAAAGACCTGCAGTTAATGGCCGGATACGCCAAATTGCTGCATAAAGCCGCCGAAGAAAAGCATTGGCTTGCGGAAGCTCATAAACTTTACGTGGGCTTCAACAAACACCTGTGGAATGCCAAGGGTGGCTATTATGGCAACGGCTCGGATACCGCCTGTATTCTGCCGCTGGCGGCCGGTATTGTGCCGGCAGACCGGCAAGCCGCCGTTATGAAGCGCTTTCTGTGGCGCATGGACTCCCGGCAGGATGATCATGTTGGTGTGGGTGTTATTGGCATGCAGTGGATATTTAACGTCATGGCCCGCAATGGGCAGGCCAATCTGGCGTGGAAAATGCTCAATCAGACCACCTACCCCGGCTGGGGCTATATGGTTAAACACGGTGCGACCACCATCTGGGAGCTGTGGAATGGCAATACGGCCAATCCGGCGATGAATTCCCAGGATCATGTCATGTTCATCGGCGACATGCTCACGTGGCTGTTCCAATACGTCGGTGGCATTCAAAGTGATGCCAGTGAACCGGGCTTCCAGCACATTGTCATGAAGCCGCACTTTCTCAACGGCTTAACGTATGTCAACGCCTGGCACCGATCGCCCTATGGCAAAATTGTCAGCGACTGGAAAATACAGTCCGACGGGAACTTCCTGTGGCATGTGCGAGTTCCCGCCAACAGCTTTGCCACCGTGGAAGTTCCGGCCTCCGGAACCGATTCCGTTCGGCTCAACGGCCATAAGATCCGCAACAAGCCCTGGATCAAATTTGTGGCCTATATCAACGGCCGGGCCATTTACATGCTGGAATCAGGAAATTACCGATTCCAATCCGAGTTGATGAAAAACTAAGGCGTTGCCACGGTTGGACCAGCGGGTGAAGCTTACAGCTTTTCCAATTCCGCAATGGTGTCCAAAACCGCTTTTTTTCCGTCCGCGAAAAACATCAGACAGTTTTTTGCGGCAAAAAGCGGATTGGGAATACCGGCAAATCCGGGACTTAGGCTGCGCTTGATGACAATGACGGTTCCGGCCTTATCGACATTTAAAATCGGCATGCCCGCAATGGGGCTGTTGGGATTATCCCGCGCATCGGGATTGACCACATCATTGGCACCGTTGACAATGACAACATCCATATTTTCAAATTCCGGATTAATCCGGTCCATTTCCATGAGATGATCATACGGAATATTGGCCTCGGCCAGCAGCACATTCATGTGCCCCGGCATGCGGCCCGCAACGGGATGAATGCCGAATTGAACATCAATAGATCGTGATTCGAGAAGTTCGAACAATTGCCCCACGGCATGCTGAGCCTGAGCGACGGCCAGACCATATCCCGGCACGATGGCCACTCGTCGCGCGCCGTCCAATATGGCGGCCACTTCTTCAGCATTAACGCTTTTAATGTTGCCGCCGTAAATGTCATCGGATTTGGCCGCCTTCGCAGCCTGCACCTGCCCGAAGAGCACATTGATAAAGGAACGGTTCATGGCCTTGCACATAATCATCGAAAGAATAAAGCCGGAAGACCCTTCCAACGCCCCGCCGATGATCAAAAGTTTATTATTCAAGACAAATCCCATGGCCGATGCGGAAAGGCCGGCATAACTATTGAGTAGCGCGATAACGGTGGGCATATCTCCGCCGCCAATCGGCAAAATCAGCATGATTCCGAAAAGCAGGCACAAGGCAATGAAAATCGGAAATACCACCACATTGCCCGGAACAACCACCACCATTGCGCCGGCAATGACCGAGGCCGCCAGTATCGAAATACTCAACACATTTTGAAATGGATAAGTCATCGGCTGCGTGGGCAATATTTCCTGCAGTTTCCCCGCCGCCACAAGACTACCGGTAAACGTCAGGTAACCCAGCAGCGACTCAAATCCGATGGCGATGAGCGTAGAGGTCTGCATAGATGATCCGTGCGCATAATATTCCGCCGTTCCCACCAGCGCCGCCGCCAAAGCCCCAAAGGCGTGAAAAAGCGCAATCTGCTGCGGAACGGCGGTCATGGGAATTAACAGAGCCATGGGAATGGCTGCCATAATGGCGATGCCAAATGCAATTAAAATCCAAATGTAGTTTCGCACTTCAGGGAGAAACAGCGTGGCGATAATTGCCGCGGCCATGCCGATTTCACCGGCCAGAACGCCCCAGCGCGCCGTCTTGGGGCTGCTGAGCCACTTCAGCGACAGGGCAAAAAGCATGGCTGCCGCAAGATAAATCAAAATGACATCAGCCGGCATGGCGGCGTGGTGTGGTAACAACCTGCCTGCCGCCGCCACACCCATAATCGATAAAAGCAAATTCATCGCAGTAACGCTCCCGACGCAAGGAATCGAAGAATGAAACAACCAGTAAACGAAATCAATCCGACTTGCGTTTCTTAAACATCTTGAGCATACGATCGGTCATTAAAAATCCGCCGACCACGTTGATCATGGATGCCGTAACGGCAATGGTACCCAGCACCACAACCATCGTGGTGCTGTGCCCCGCCCCGGTAACAACGATGGCCCCGACAACCGAGATTGCCGAGATGGCATTGGTAAGCGACATCAGGGGGGTATGGAGTTGCGGTGACACCCTTCGCACCACTTCGTACCCCAGAAAGGCCGCCAGCGCGAATACAAACAGATTGGATTCCAGTGATGGACTCATGCGCGTATCTCCAGCAAAACAACAACTGCACAGTCTTCACGCCACGTCCCGTGGCTTGATTGTCCGCCTTGCCCGGGAATTTCCAGCGCTTAACCCGTGCCGGCTCCCGCGGATACGTCCGCTTCCGGCAGTTCCAGCAGCCGGCGCACCGCTTGATTCATAATGTTCCCATCGCGCATTACCAGCATGTCCCGGGTGATTTGATCCTGCATATCCAGAATAAATTCACCTTTTTTTGTCACGTGCTTTAATACGTTGACGATGTTATTGGCATACATTTGACTGGCGTGAACCGGCAAAGTGGCGGTGAGATTGGTCGGCCCCAGAATGGTAACCCCCAGATGCGCCACGACTTCATCCGGACGTGTCAGCGAACAATTTCCGCCGCGCGCAGCCGCCAGGTCGATAATGATGGAACCGGCCTGC
Source organism: Planctomycetota bacterium (assembly GCA_021810145.1). Taxonomy (GTDB): domain Bacteria; phylum Planctomycetota; class Phycisphaerae; order WQYP01; family WQYP01; genus JAMDCX01. The sequence goes on from JAJZJL010000155.1 coordinate 7,809, forward strand.
ATTCCAGCCACCATCTGATCGGAAATCAGAATCGGCGCTTTTTTTCCGGGTACGGCCGCCGTTGAAATAACCACATCTGAATCACTGACGCTTTGAGCCATTAATTCGCGCTGCCGCTGTTGTTCCTCCGCGCTCTGCTGCCGGGCGTAACCGGACGGCGTTTGCGCTTCCGCCTCCTGCACCGGCAATTCGATGAATCGCGCACCAAGGCTTTGCACCTGCTCCTTGACGGCAGGCCTGACATCAAACGCACTGACCTGCGCCCCCAGCCGCCGGGACGTGGCAATTGCCTGTAAACCCGCGACACCAGCTCCGATCACAAACACTTTCGCCGGTGTTATCGTGCCGGCGGCGGTAATCATCATGGGGAATATCTTTCCCAGCTTTTCCGCGGCAATCAATACTGCCTTGTAACCGGCCAGGCTGGCCATGGAGGACAACGCGTCCATGCTCTGGGCCCGGGTGATACGCGGCACAAGTTCCATCGCCAATAAGGTCACCCCGCACTGCGAAAGAACCCGCATGGCGGTTTTATCCGTCAGAGGGTCGGCAAAGCCAATGATGTATGTGCCGCGCTTCAGTGCGGCCAATTCCGAGCGTTGCGCATCGGGATTGGCCCCCAACGCGTGAACCTGTACGAGAATGTCCGTCTGTTTGACCAGTTCGACGCGGTCGGCCACGAGGGTTACACCAAGCTTCTCGTACACGGCATCGGAAAATCCGGCGGCAATTCCGGCACCGGATTCAACGCGCACGTCCAAGCCGTGCTTTATGAGTCCCGCCGCCGCCGCCGGGGTCAGCGCCACCATTTTTTCGCCGGGCAAATTTTCTTTTATGGCTGAAACGATCATAACAGGACTTCCATATCTACAAGGATACTATGATCTCACCGTGGCATTTATGCAAGCCGATATGATGCTAGCCAATATTCCAGCAAATGCAATCTGACTGCCACGTCCCGCTTCCAGGAATAAACAAATGCCATTTTTTCAATATCTTAAGGCCTTGCGCCGGTTGATCAAATAAATCGCATCCGTCCCCCCCTTCGCAGCCGCACGGAAATGCTTTTTTCTAAAACGCGAACATGTTGCACTGACTGCATAATCCGGCTTTTAAAACGCAAAGTTGCGAGATACCCGACGTCCCCTGCATGGCGGTACGCAATCATATTCTGTTGTGGCGGCATCGCCATTTCAGAAAAGTGCCCGCCTGAGGTACACGGAACACTTGCGTGATAACTTTGCCGTACACATTTTGCCAGCGCCAATGAAACGACTCTGTCCCGGATTCATACCGCGATTGATCTGAATCGGCACGGTGGCAGGCATACCGCCGGGCAACCTGGGA
>JAJZJL010000024.1 GCA_021810145.1 Planctomycetota bacterium
CAATAATCAGCCGGCCCCGTTGACCGCTTATGGCAAATTAATGGTGAAAAGGAATTGGGGCCATCCGGAGCGGCGAATCTATACACTTCAGCCGGGGCGGCTCTATGAATACTGGCGGCCGCTATTGCTGAATCGCCGATTCGACTTGTCGGTCTATGGGCCGTACCGATTTTCCGCTCGCTTGGCTGGCACACGCCTGAAGACCGGCACGCTTATAATTTGCGTGGGCGTACAGCCACGGGAATATAACATGCCCCTGTTTAACCGGTGGCTTACCGCCTGGAAAAAGAAACACGGCGTTGAATAAGGTGAAAACAAAAGGGGCCGCATTTTGCAGGCCGACACCTTTGGCTCGGCACCATCGGGCAGCTATACTGACTTATTCAGCCTCCGGATGCATCGGGACAGCCCCCGACAAGCTCGATCGCGACGCTGACGTTCACCCCGCTGATTGCGGGCTATTGGCAGATTTCAGCTTCCTGCGGAGTAACCGTGACGGACACCAAAACCAACCTGCCAACGGGCGCTCAAAACCAGCCGCTTTTGAGGCGTCCGTCTTGTAGAGCCTGTTTGGAAACTCCGCCGGGAGCGCCTTGGGGCGGCAAACGGCCGTCTGCGGCGTCCTCGATCCTCAACGTATTCCGAAATATGCTTCGGATCTGCGTCCATCCATTTGTCACCCCAATCCATCCGCACCGGGCCTTTCAGACCAGCTCATCAACCGCGCCTTCCACTAAATAATGGGATACGAGAATCTGTTGCCCTCGCATGGCTTCAAAAAAAGCCGATGTCGCATTTGATGCAACACCGGCTTTACTCCTGATTCAATGGCTATTGCGGCAGGGCTGTTGTTATCACACAGCCTGCGGCTGAAGTTCCAGCTCCCGCACACTGCGCCGGCCCGCAAAGCCCGCACTGATGTCATGCCAGAAATTAATGGTTGGTTCGCCAATCTGCCAGCACAAAAGAATGTCACGGCCATTAAATCGCGATGGAAAATCCAGCAATCCGCGAGTGGGATCTTTTAATTCCACGCCTACCGCCGCCAATTCATCCAGCAGGCCGGCAAGTTGCTCGGTCATGGTGTCAAATTGCCGCTCAATGGCGTTGGCTTCCTCCGCCGACGGCTGTTCATGGCTCGAAGCGGTTTGATGTACCAGTTTTCGGCGTTGCAATTCAATGCGCTGAATATCCATGGCAATGCGATTGACCAATACCAGCGACCGGCGGGCTTCCGCCAGCGTGAAATATCGCCGAGGGGTCGGCTCCAAGGTCTGTTTATCGTCCTGAGGTGTTGCACGGGTCATATTATTTACCGCCTTTCCGGCTTAAAGCATCCTTACGGGCGTTCGTCATTAAACGCCTCTCCCTATAATAGCCCGTCAAAACCTCAAATCGGCAGTTTCTTTCCGGAAACTTCAACGAATGCTGATAATAATTTTCAGCGGGGGATTTTTATCCACGTTCGCGGGAATGCTGCGGTGGGTTTCCGTTTTCCGTGGTCTTGGGCCGAAGGCGGTCAGGCCGGGGTGGTTGGTTCCGCCACCTTGTAGGCATCCGCGGAAGGCTCTTTAATGGTGGCGATGAGCTTATCCACCACCGCATCGGTGTCGATCCCTTCCGCATCGGCGTTGAAGTTGGTGATGATCCGATGGCGCAGTACCGGTTTGGCAACATGGCGAATATCATCCGTGCTTACATTCAGCCGCCCCCGCAGCAGCGCCCGGGCCTTGGCTCCGAGTACCAGATTCTGCGCCGCACGCGGCCCGGCTCCCCACGTCAGCCAGTTGTTAATGAATTCCGGTGTATCTTTTTCATGTGGCCGCGTCGCCCGCACCAGATTGACCGCATAATCCACCACATGATCGCTTACCGGCACCCGCCGGACCAGTTTTTGAATGGCCAGAATATCTTCCGCCGAAAGCACCGCGTGCGGTTCGCTGCGAATATCCATCGTGGTATTTTTCACAATGGTTCGTTCATCCTCACGCTGCGGATAGCCCACCTTCACCATAAACATAAACCGGTCCAGTTGCGCTTCCGGCAGCGGATAGGTGCCTTCCTGTTCAACCGGGTTTTGTGTGGCCAACACAAAAAACGGTTGTTGCAACGGATAGGTTTGTCCACCGGCGGTAACCTGATATTCCTGCATGGCCTGCAATAATGCCGCCTGGGTTTTCGGCGGGGTACGGTTGATTTCGTCCGCGAGCAGCATATTGGTAAACACCGGCCCCTTGATGAAATTGAATACCCGTTTGCCGGTTTGCGGGTCTTCTTGAATGATATCCGTTCCGGTAATGTCCGAGGGCATTAAATCCGGTGTGAACTGAATGCGGTTGAAATTCAGGCTCAATACCTTGGCCAGGGTGCTGATCATCAATGTTTTGGCCAGTCCCGGCACACCCACCAGCAGGCAATGGCCGCGCGACAACAGGGCCAGCAGAAGCGATTCCATCACATCCGATTGGCCTACAATCACTTTCCGGATTTCCGCCAGCATGGCTTCACGCACGAGTTTCAGGCGTTCAACCGCCGCCATTTCCGCGCCGGCCGAACCTGGAACAGCACTGCGCGGGCGAGAATCGGGGGTGGGAACTGTTGTCATCCGTGTACTCCCAAAAAGTCCTTCTGAATCGGTTGTCACGGTTGGTTATCCAACCGCTGAATGTCGGCAATTCGGCCATGAGTCCAACGCGACAGACGGGCGATTGTTGCCAACCTCCGGTATCGCCGCGGATAATCGGCCGCACCGTTCGCCCCCAGATTGTACCCGATTTATGTAAAAACAATCCCCTTTCGCCCAATACTTCATTTCATTGGCCTTCCGCGGATCGTTCCGATAAACTGTTTTGTGCTTTTGAACAAGGGACCAAGATGAATAGCGTACACAATAAAATGTTTTTCACCGTTGCCGCAATTGCGGGGGTTGCTGCAGGCATTACCGGCCTTCGGGCTTCGGCCGTGCCCACGCCGGCTTTGCCGTTTAATCAACTGGTGGTTTTTGGCGACAGTTTATCCGATGTTGGCAACCTCGCATTGGCAACTGCCGGCAGCACCACCGTATCGCCGCCGTTGCCACCTTATGATACCGCCGGGGAATTTACCGACGGACCGGATACGACACCCAGTACATCCATTATTGGCGTGTGGGTGCAGCAACTGAACAACAACTTTCTCCACGGCAGCCATCCCGGATTTGCGCCGCTTACACCCTCGCTCAGCGGTGGAACGGATTATGCTTTTGGCGGAGCCGCTACAGGTAGTTCACTAACGCCGCCGGGTATGGCTGCACAGGTTGATACTTTCCTGAACGCTGATCCGGTGGCTCCCAGCAGCAATCTTTATGTGTTCTGGGGTGGAGCCAATGATATTCTCGATGCCGCATCCCAAACCGGTGCCAGCCTGTCCTCCATCGAAACGGCCGCCTCAACGGCTGCTGCCAATATTGACTCACAGATTCAACAAATTGCCAACGCCGGAGGTAAATATTTTCTATGGGTGAACATGCCGCCGTTGAATCAAACCCCCGGTGCCATTGCCGCGGGAACATTGGCGCAATATGTTGCGGCGCAGGCGACCACGAGTTTTAACACGGCCTGGCAGAGCGATGTTACGAGTCTCAATAATTCCGGTATTCATGTGCTGGGCGAAAATGTCAATGCCCTGTTCTCCAGCATTCTTGCCGATCCGTCACAAGATGGCTTTACCAATGTAACCACTCCGGCCCGGGGGCTGGCGTCAGTGAATCCGGATACGTATCTGTTCTGGGGGAATATTCATCCCACGACAGCCGCTGATAAACTCCTGGCTCAACAGTCTTACAGCGATATCAACAACAGTTTTGGTGTGGTGCCCGAGCCTGCGGCATTGCTGCTGCTGGCCGCCGGGTTGGCCGGAATGTTGTTGTTGCGCCGTGCCGCTTGATCCGCACCGCCATTCCGGTTCAGCCCGCCCCTGGCTGAGCTGTCAAGATCAATAATCCGCAAACGGTGAAATCACGCCGCTGGATGATTTGCGCCCTTGGCGGCATAATGCCGGGCATGGAATTTCCGCTTTGGCTCATGGCCGCGTTTATGTTTCTGCTGGGGTGCTGCGTCGGCAGTTTCCTTAATGTTGTGATCTGGCGTTTGCCGGCGCGCGGAACCCCGGTCACCTTTAACAACAAGACCGGTCCGCTGACCTTAAGCTGGCCGCCCTCGCATTGTCCACTGTGTCAACATTCCATCGCCTGGTATCGCAATATTCCGGTGCTGGGCTGGCTGATGCTGCGGGGCAGGTGCCGCTCGTGCCAGGCTCCGATTTCCGCCCGCTACCCGCTGGTGGAATTGGGCACCGGATTAATCTATCTGTCGCTGTATCTCGGCTTCTTTTATGCCCACTGGAATCACGGCGCGGCACCAGGTGTCCGCGGCGGCGCCGTGGCGATGGTTTTATACCTGATCTTTGTTTCATGTCTTCTGGCGGCATCCGCAATCGATGCGGATTTTTTTATCATTCCGCTGGGCATCCCTTATCTGATTATGGCTGTGGCGCTGGCGTCGTGTATTTTTGGCGATGTGAAAATGCTGCCTTCGGTAACACCCGCGTCCGTCTCGGGAAACTGTGCGGTCGGTGGCACGCTTGGCCTGCTGGTGTCCAACGCGTTGCTGTATCTGAAAATCCTGCCGCGCAGTTTTTCCACGCCGCGGGATCACAACGCTGATGAGTCGTACGCGCCTATGCCGCTGATCCCGCCGCCGACGCTGAAAAAATCATGGCCGCAAATTACCGCCGGTTTCATCCTCGCCATCGGTACGCTTGTGACATGGATATTCTGTACGGGAAAAATTGCGGCACTGGTCACGATGGTGGCGGGAATCCTGGCATTTCTCATTGGAGTACTGCCGCGCCCGCTCGAAGCGCCTGATGATTCGCAACAGGTTCTGGAAGAGTCCGCTGATATCAATGCCCGCGGGGAAATCCGCAAGGAAATTCTTTTTTTGCTGCCCCCGGTCGGTCTGGCTGTTCTGGCGGCTTTCATTCCCGTTACGCTTCCCGTCTGGCCCTGGCTGGCACGGCTGCTGGGGGTGCTTCTGGGACTGCTGGTTGGCGGTGGCATGATCTGGATAATCAGAATTCTTGGCACCCTGGTCTTCGGCCGCGTGGCCATGGGAGCCGCCGATGCCCCGTTAATGGCGGCCATCGGTGCGGTCGTCGGTGCCCCGGCGGTAATTGTGGCCTTTTTTCTCGCCCCGATTTTAGGGCTGATCTGGGCGGTTGTTCTGAAATTTCAAGGTAAGCCCAATGTTTTGCCCTACGGCCCATGGCTGAGTATGGCCGCCATTCTAACCTTGTTTATAGGCAATCCCGTTATCCACTGGTATGCCGGGCAACTCTCCCCGGCACCGCCGCCCAAAACTCAATCCACGATGGTATGGCCCGGTGAACCGGTATCTCAGCCGGTGCCCGCTCATTCCAACCGGTAAAACACCGGCGGGTCCGGGATCCCATCCGCCTGATGGCCGGTAGTGCAATGCGGCCAATAAATGTTCTGTGTGCGGCGGTGCTGTGCCAGTAACACCAAGGGCGTTTTTTCTACCGCGGTCCAGATAATCGCGCGTCGAGAAATCCAGTCACGATGCACTGCGAGGTGCCTCATCGGCCACAGTGTATCATGTGTAAAACCGTGCCCGCTGTTATTGACACTTAATTATGCCGCCCGGGCGTCGGGCGGTAAGGCACGCATCATTTTCAGTTGTTCGGATTGGCCTGATTATAGAAGTTCCCCCGGGACGACTGCTGCCAATGTCTGCCGCTCAAGCCGTCGTAGTATGAGGGTGAAGTGCGTGTTCCCCAGCCGCGTGGTTCTGAAGCCACGGGTGGTGGGGCGGCGATGCTTTCACCCGTTCCAATATCACCTCGGCTCAACTTAATCAGCCTCGAAGTTGGGGCAACGGACCCCGGCATTTTGCTGCATCCGGCGCAAGGCATCCCTGCCAGAACTAACAGCACATAAACACGAGTTGCCATGCCACTCATCGCCTGTCTCCTGTCGAAAGGATCCCTTGGCGCGGTGAATTTCCCGTTAATCATAGGACTGCATGATATTGCTTGCAATGGAACCATTGGAAAAGCATGCTCTTGTGCGGCGCTTTTGCATTGCTCCCTGGCGGCGCTGCGAATTGATCTGGATCGGCGGCTTTAGGAGGCGACGGCTTGTGGGGGTAATGTGGCCTGGTTTAATTTCTTGCACTGAAGTTCTCCCGCCGATGCTTTGACCCGGTTTATCAGGATCGGAATCGGTGCACAGAATCAATGCGGCCAGTGACGTCTTTAAGGTGCAGGGTAGCTGCGCCGTCCCCGGATCAATGGTGTGAATGTACCTGTATATCCGGAAAGTCAATTCGACCAGCCCGGTTTATCGATAGCGGCGGCGCGGGGGCTGAATCATGGCCGCACGGACAGAGAATCAAGTGGCGCAGGCACCGCATTATTCTTGCGGCGGGCGTGCTGATTTCTTTTAATGAAGCCGAGGTCCCTGGCCTGATCCGTGGCGCAGCATTCAATGCTCGCTTACATGCTCGCAACGGATCCGAGCCGCGCCCGTAAGGAAGCGGCAGCCAATGCCCCAATGGCCTGCTTGCCATCGGGCCAAGCAGCGTTGCAGCCGGCAGCGTGGCAACCGCCGCCGTGAGGCAGGATCCAGCATCGGCGGCGTGCGGATTGCACTTCAGCCAAGCGGAACATTGTATAGGACCGCTGATACGATCAAGCGCTGCACCAGAGAAAAATCGCGTGTGTCGGTTGGCACCATGGCAAAGGCGGGAAGTTTTCGGATATTTTCGGTACACTTATAAACATACCCGTGGTGTTATCACATCACTGGATGAAAAAACAACGCCCGAAAGTGGCAGAATGGTAAATCTGTCCGTTTGGTCATGGAAGAACATGCAATGAAGGTTTCGGAAATGCAGCAGACCATGGATGTCGAGGCAAAACTGCGCGATGCGGACAAGCTCATTGCCCGTTACTCCGCTTCCAGTAATCCGGAACGCCAGTTGAAACTTGCCCGAACCATCTTCACAAAAGGTGCGCTGTTAATTCAAATCCGGAAGTTTGAACCGGCTCTGGCCGCCTTTGATCTGCTGTTGCAGACTTTTCAAGATAATCGCGAACCGGCCATCCAACCGCAGATCGCCAAAACGCTGCTGGATCGGGCGGCCGTGCTGGATATTGTGGGCCGCCGGGATGAGGCCCTGGCGGGATATGACCGGGTCATAAACGAATTCCGTGATTCACCCCATCCAGCCGCCCACGGTTATGTGGCTTCCGCGATGTTCAACAAGGCGACATTGCTGGCTCGGCTAAACCGGCAGCCCGAGGCGCTGGCCGCTTTGAATGACTGCCTCGACGATCACGTTAAGCTTCCGGACCGACTGCTGGCTAAAGCCCTGTGGATGAAAGTGGAATGGCTGGAAAATTCCGGGCGCGATAACGATTCTCTGGCCGCATGCCAGCGACTGATTGATCAATTTGCGGATAAAAAAGATACCGTAGACCAGAACTGGCTCTGCGAGATCATGCTGGAACGCCTGAGTTTGTTGATTTCACTGGATCGTGCCGTGGAAGTGGTCAATGCCTATCAGGCGGCGGATGAAAAATTCGGCCCCGTTGTGGAAGAGGTAATGGGGGCAAAAACTGCGGAATACCTGGTGAAAAAACTCAAGGAACACCTGGAATTAAACCGCATGACCGAAGCGCTTGCACTGGCGGAAAAAGCGCTCGCGCTGTTTGGTGCTTTTGTTGATCCGCCCTGGTTCGATGTCGCCCAGACCGCCGGCAAAGCCCGGCTCACGGCCCTCTGCCGCCTGGCGCGGGTGGAGCCATGCGTCGCCGCCTATGATGCCGTGGCCGAACAATTCCCTGATATGCTTGATGCCGCTGCCCGGCGGGAGGTGGCGGGCATGCTGCTGGATCAGAGCACCGCCCTGGCGGCGCGCCGGGAGTATGCTCAAGCCGATCAAATCTGCGATCAGATCATCCAACGCTTTAAACCGGCGGAAGATCCCGATTTGGCCACCCTGGCCGCACGCGCTATGTTCAATAAAATCGGGTTAAAAGCATTTATGGGCAAATCGGATGAAGTTCTCCCCGCTTCCGATGCTTTTATTGACCGCTTCCGCTACAGCACGCATCCGGTTATTTGTGAAATGCTTTTCCACGCCTGGAGCCGCAAGGCCGCGCTTTTGGATGGCCAGAATAACCATGCCGATGCAATCGTTGCGTATGATGCGGCCATTAAAGTTGCCAAACCCCTGTCCCTTCCGCCGCTTCCGGTGGCCACGATCATGGCCGGCAAAGCCGCCTGCCTGGGGCATCTGTCCCGTCGGGCCGCGCAGCTTGAAACGTATGAAGAATTGATTGCGGCCTATGCGGATAATTCCGCCCCCGGTGTGCGGGGTATTGTGGCGCCGGCGATGCTGGCGCGGGCATTTATGCTGCGGGAAGATGGCAGATATGATGAAGCTCTGGCTTCGTGCGGACAATTTATCACACTTATTGAACGATCCACACCCGCTCCCATGATTGTACCCCTGGCCCGTGCCATGTTTTTGCGCGGCGAACTGCTGGAAAAACTTTCCCGATATGAGGAGGCCGCCGGGGCCTATGGCGCTCTGGCGGGCCGCTTTGATTTTAATGCCGAAAGCGAAGCGCGGAAATGTATTCCCGTTGCGCTGTTTAATCAGGCTGCCTTGCTGGAAAAAATCTCCCGGCATGAACAATCCATTCAAACCCTTGACGCGCTGCTGGATCACGCCCGTGGCGAGCCGGACCTCATCCCGCCCCGGCTTCTGGTGCAGGCGATGCTAAATCGCGCGGTCATTTTTGAACATCTGCACAATACCGATGCGGCTTTGGCGGCCTGTCAGCAGGTGTGGGCCGGCTTCGGTGCCTCCAGAGATTCCGTCATCGCACTGCTGGCGCGGGAGTCATTGTTCAAACAGGCGGAACTGCTGCGAAATTCCAATAGACTCCAGGAAAGCCTGGCGGCCTGCCAGACTCTTATGGCGCAGGATAACCCCCCGGAAATACCGGAGGGTCAGAAGAACCTTTCCGCGGCCGCGGAATTTTGCGCCGCGGGACTTATGTCCCGGCTGGAACGGCCGCGGGAAGCGGTGGCGGCTTACGTTGCCGCCAGAGAAAAGCATGGCGATTGTGCCGACCCGTGGGTGCGCAGCGAAATCGCCGGTACTCTCGGCAAGTTGGCGCAGCAGGCATTTGAAACCGGTGATTTTGACACAGCTCTGGCCATGGATCGCTCCTTGAATGAGTTGTTCCAGCAGGACCAGACCCCTGAAGTGCGTCGCTGGGTTCTTTCCTCCGCGGAAGTGGTGACCGGCATTGAAAACAAGCGTCGTGAAGCCCAGGCCGCCGCCGAAGCGGCCGAAAAGCTCCGCGAAGCCCAACGCCAGGCCGCACAGGCGGCGGAGCGGCAGCAGCAGCAAGAGAAGGAAATGCCCGAGGTGCCCCCGGCGGAACCGGAAGCAATCACGCCCGCTGAGGCAACGCCGGCCGTGGTGCCCGTTGCGGTAGCGCCCGTTGCCGCGGCTCCGGAAAATATCGCGCCAAGTCAACCTGTCCCTGTTTCTCCAACGGTGGAAGAACCTGCCGGTTCTCCGCCGCCTGCTGAACCGGACGTTCAGCCGCCACCGCCTGATTCAATGCTTGCCGGTGATCTGGATTCTCCGGCGGGGCAACTGGTGCATTTGCGCAGCCTCAAATGGCGCGGACGCGACGCCGAGGTTATTGCCGGCTGTGATGAATTTATCAAGCGGTTTGGCGAATCCGAATTGATCAATGTGCGGCGGGATGTGGCTGAGGCCTTCCGCATGAAAATTGAAATGGTCAAGGAAAGCGGATCGCTTGAAGATGAAATGCGGGCGTGCAACGCCTTTCTGCTCAAGTTCGGCCGGGAAACAGACCCTGTGTTCGGTCCGATGCTGTGCCGGACCATGCTTGATCGCGGTCGTGTATTTGGTCAGATGGATCGCGTGGGGCATGAGTTGGCGGCTTATGATGCGCTGATGCTGCGATTTGGAAATTCCGATGACCCGGCGGTGCGTCCGGATATTATCGAAACCCTGCTGCGACAGGCGAATATTGCCGGACAGCAGTCGCGCGTGGGCGATGAAGTGCGGTGCTACCAGAAACTGGTAAATAAGTTCGGAAAAGTGCCGGACATCGATGTGCAGCGCCAGGTGGCCGGTGCCATGCTCAGTACCGCCATGGCGTTTCGCAAACTGGACCGCAAGCTTGATGAATTGGCGGTTTATGATGCCATTATCGCCCGCTTCGGTAAATCCGATGATACCGGCACTTTATTTGTCGTGGCCCGAGCGATGATGCGGAAAGCGCTTACACAGGGTGAACGCGGAAAGCGACTGGAGCAGATCGGTGTTTGCGATGCCATTATCGCCCGCTTTACCAATGCCGAATCGCTGTTCCTCCGGCAGCAGGCCGCGCGGTCGCAATGTAATCGGGCTTTGGCGCTGGCGGAATTGGGCAAGATCACCGAAGCCATGGCCGGATTTGATGCGACCATCAAACAATATGCCGAATCGCCCGAAGCGCCCTTGCGGGCGTGTGCCGGCTTGGCGTTGTTTCAAAAAGCGGAATTGCTGCGAAAACAGCGGCACCGTGCGGAGGCTATTTCCTGCTATCAACACTTTATCCAGAGCTACCAGGTCGATGATGAAGAAATTTCCGGGCTCATCAGCCAGTCGCAGGCGCTACTGCGGGTGCTATAACCACGCTTTTGGGGGCATGGCCGCTGCTTACGAAAAGCTCAATCCACAACGGTTAATGGCGGCCCGGCAGATCTGACGGACCATTTTCAGCACCGACCACCCCGAGCCTGTGACAGATTTCGCCAATTTGCATCAATTGAACGCATAACGTGCATGAACCAAAACACCCTCGGAAACCTTTTCGGTTTCCGTTACATCCGTGGGCATGTTTTGTAATCGATGTGATAAGCACGGTAAAAAAAACCGCCCCGGCGCGCACGGGGTAACCCTCCTGCGCGGACGTCGCGGATGAAGTGCATTGAGCACCGAGCATTTGGCATCGAGCATCTGGATCTTGGAGCATGAATCTTCACTTGCCGGACCCGCCTGCCGCCCCGCCGCACAGGGAAGCACTGAACATCTGTCACTAATTATCGGTCATTGGTGGCCCTCGTATCCGCGTTATCCGCTTAGAGAGTTTACCCCGTGCGCGCCGGGGCGGTCCATTCAATAGGATTTCCCAGCGGACTCCAGCTTCGGTTCGAGGCCCCGTTGTTCCGATGCGATTTCCGCTGCCACTACGTTCACCCACATCACCACCGATTACACGGATTAAACGGATAACGCACAGACCATGCACCTTCGACGCCGTTTCCCGAATCCGTGTCATCGGTGAAATCCGTGGTACTCTTCCGTCATCGAACTGATAAGCACGATAAAAAAGCCGCCCCGGCGCGCACGGGATGTGCTCCCCGTATCCGCGTTATCCGCGCCATCCGCGGTCCATTCAATAGGACCTCCCAGCGGACTCCAGCTTCGGTTCGAGGTCCCCGTTGTTATGATGCGGTCTCCACTGCCACGACGTTAATTTCACGTCACCACCGATTACACGGATTAAACGGATAACGTGCGAACCATGTCCCCTGAGAAACCTCTCCGTATCCGCGCAGTCCGCCTAGAGAGTTTACCCCGTGCGCGCCGGGGCGGTCTACCCCGTCACACCAAAAACACACAAACACGCTCGATGAGAAGTCAGGAGCTAGGAGCTAGGAGTCAGGAGTCAGGAGTCAGGAGGATTGTGAAGCGCTGCGTTTTCAATTCCTTCGAGGTTCCAGGTTCTGGAATCTGATCCACCAAGTGCATGGATTAAACAGCCAACGAGTATTGTTTGCGCTCGGCCCAATCTATAAGCCGTTTTCGGAACCGTGGAAACGGCACAAACATCCGAAAAAATGGGGTGCCACCTTCATCGCCTGGTGGGCGTTAAGCCTCACCGTACCGATCCCCTCTGACAACGGCTCCCCGCATCCCTCTGGTACCGGTTTGACCTGTTTCCGCCCAGGCCTGCATTGAGTGGACGCCAAAAAAAACAAAAAATGTTATTGTTTTTCGGACTTATACCGATAAATAAGAAAAAGTGAAAAATGTTCAAGTTTCACTTGCATTACGGTATAAGGAAGGTTTAGAATACTTCTAGCGGGCATCACCCCCGCATGCAGTTCTGATATTTGTAAGGTCCCTGAATACCATTTTTTTCAGGGCGTTGAGGTGGTTGAGAAGGTCGAATTTAAGGAGATTGCACATGGAAAGTCATTTTCCGCGTTGTGTGCAGTGTATCGCACCCCTGCAAATCGGTACGGGCGTGGGCGGCGCATTGAAAAGTATTTTCTGCAAAACGGTAAAATGCCCATCCTGCGGCACCCAAGTGCGCTTAACCGATGCCCAGGTGATGGCTGAGACGTTTGCCGCATGCGTGAGCCGATTCCGCGAGAAACTCAATCAGGCATTGGATGCCGCGCCGCATTTATCACAGCATGAAGCGCTTCAGGCAGTTGGCGCGACAGATTTATCACGCGATTCACACCGCCTGCACACGCGCGATGAGCTTTGCCGGGTAACCGCCCGGATTTTGCGCATGGCCCTGCGGCATGAGGCTTTGGGCCACGAAAGCCTGATAACCGTTGAAACCATTACCCGCGGCCTGCTGCCCAGAGCCATTCGCATTCACGCCCGCAGCGATGGCCACGGTTCCCCCGAAGCTCTATTGATGATTGCCCGCGTGGCTGATGATGATTACGTGACCTTTGAACCGCCGCTGCAGCCGCAGATTAAAGCGCAGGCCAAAGCGCCGGCGGCAGGCGTTGTGCGGCGGGATATCAAAGAACAACCGGCGAATGAGGAATCTCGGCCTGGTGTGGTAGGAGTATAAGCCGCGCAAGCGGTGTGTATTTACCGGCGGCGGCACGGCGGACAGTCGCTATGCCGTCCGCTGGAGGGGGGATCCAGTGGCGTTGTCGCCACCCTGTGGTGACTCGCCGCGGAATGTATTCCGCTTTTTATTTTGGAAAAATCCCGCCAGCACCTGAGACTTTATAGGGTAACTCGGTCGTCGCGTGCCCTCCGGCCGGTGCCTGTAATATCAGGCGAGGGTTGGCTATAATCTGGTGATGTTCCGTGCCCTCGGTCCGGAACCGGGCTTACATACAGCCGCCAGACGGCAAGGTCTCGCCTTTGACTACGGAGGTTCCCGGTTGGCCGCTTTGAAGTACGGCAATTCCCGCCGCTACGCTTTCCGGTCTTCGGAGGTACACGGTGAACCATGATTCTCGCAAGACACCAACAGCACAACGAATCAGGTCCTTGCGCCGGCTCGCCATATTTGCCGTTTCGTTTATCAGTTCGCTTTTGTTCGGTGCGTATTTTGTTATTTTCGAGGCGATCTTCATTGCGTTTCTGCCCGCCCACATCGGAAGGCGCTACCTTGGGCTTGCCGGATCACTGGCGATACTGCTCCTCTGGGTCTTGGGAACGGCTTGGTACCGGCGGCGCAAACAAATTATCTATCGCGAAAATCCTGCCATGAGGGCCGCCTTTTTTCTTGGATATGCAGCGGCCGCTCTCGCTTACACCTTTGCGCTTCGTTGAAAGGCAGACGCTACGGAAAACCATTAAGGCTGGCCTCGGTGTGCAAGACACATCACAACCAGGGGACGGATTTTTTTTAACTCAATTCGGTCTGGCTTGCCATACCGAATGTAAAGAAAGGACCGATCAAGCTGCGGCCCGGAGGAAATGTGCCCTGCGGTCCGTGCATCGCGTTACTTGGATCGAGTTAGATAGCTTGCCTAATCTCGTTCGCACCCATTGAGGCCCCGGGACGAGTATTGATCAATCCGCTGGTGCCGGTATTGTCGCACTCGGGTTGTAGGTTGGCTTGGTTTCGGTGTTCGATGCCGGTGCTGCGGTTTTAACCGCGCTGCCCGCGGCATCCTTCAGGGGGCTGGACCGCTCGCGCTGAATGGCCTGGTAAACTTCCTTGCGGTGCACGGGCACGGTGTTGGGGGCATTGATTCCCAGTCTTACTTTATCGCCGCGAATGTCCACTATGGTGATTTCAATGTTATCGCCAATCATGATGCTTTCATCGCGCTGACGTGAGAGTACCAGCATACATCAACTCCTTGACTTGTCAGCATAACTCCATTTATTTCCGCGACCGGACTTACACCCTCCGATCGGCCTGCCTTCTGAATTTCCGCGTCTGCCATACGCCTTATTGTATCGCCCCGGTCGCAAGAATTCCCATGTTTTGAAAACCCTCCGGCCTTGTCGCCATGGCCCGCCGGCTTACGGGCAGTAAACACGTTTGCTCACTTTCCGATGGCGTTGGGGCGGGGACGAAATTTTTAATTTCGGGCATATCCGGCAGTGATACGCATATTCCGCATCGCGCCGCCGCATGGATCAGTATGGGATGGTTAAATTGGACCGTTAACCCATGACCGAAATTTTCCAATGGTACATAGGCCTCAATGCTTTGAACGTCATCCGCAGCCAAAATCGGCAGGATGTCCCGTTGGAGGCTCAGTTGGTAGCCCGGTATGCACGTTGTCGCAGCCATCAGCCGGACTGCCAGGGCCGGCTGATTGGCACTTTGCAGCCACACGCGGGAGTCGTCCTCCGCGTGCCGGATCCATGCAAAGTGTCGGCAGGACTGATGGCCCGGCAGGCCGTTATGCAGCGTAAAAACTTCCGATGCCAGCAGTTCAATGGCACCAAAACGTTGTGATTCAATAATCATGGTTATCAGCACTCCGTTGCAACTCAGGACAGCCCTGATATCGCGATGCACGAATCTGTTCCCAAAACGCAGGCCGGTAATCGCATGGCCTGTTATGTTTATTCGTGCAAATCCAGTGCTTTCGTCCAATAAATATTGAAATTATCCCGAAAGTAACGATTTTGCGAATAATCGGCGGTGGCTGAGGTGCGATGGCGTCCAATCCGGGCAACTGGCCATAGATCAGGCATAGGTGCCAAGTCCTGATCTAAAGTTGTCACATTATTGTTCCCCGGCGCGGCGGGGTTCGTTGAGTGTGACTCATTGGCCATTTTCTCATGGTGTCCGCAAGCCATTGCATCCATGTTGCGGAAGCGGTAACAGGCCCTAAGCGCGGCAAAATCAGTTCCATCGCTAGAAAGTTTTTGCCATGTGCTTTAACATACCGCCGGCTTATTTGGATTGAAAGGATATGATTCATGCCTGAAACTGGGGTTGCTCAAGTTGGTTTAATCGGTCTGGCGGTTATGGGCAAAAATCTGGCCCTGAATATTGCCGATCATGGTTTTAATATCGCCGTGTTTAATCGTACCACGGCGGTGACACAGGAATTTATTCAGGAAAATCCCTCCACGCCGGGAAAACTGGTGGGTTGTGACACCCTGGCCGATTTTGTGCTGGCAATAAAAAAGCCGCGCGTGATTATTATCCTGGTGAAAGCCGGTGCCGCGGTTGATGCCGTTACCCAGCAGCTCATCGAAGCGGGTGTGGATAAAAATGATATCGTCATTGATGCCGGTAACAGCCTGTGGACTGATACCATACGCCGGGAAAAGCAGTATGCCGACAAGCTCAAGTTCTTCGGGTCGGGTGTGTCCGGCGGGGAACTTGGCGCGCGTTTTGGCCCCTCGCTGATGCCTGGCGGTGATCCGGAATCATGGCGGCATCTCAAGCCGATCTGGGAAGCGATTGCCGCCAAGGTGGACCCGCAAACCGGTAAACCGATTCCCGGCGCCGTACCGGGCAAGCCGGTTACCGGAGGGGTGCCGTGTACAGCATACCTCGGGCCGGACGGGGCGGGCCATTATGTGAAAATGGTGCATAACGGTATCGAATATGTTGATATGCAGTTGATCAGTGAAGCGTACTTTCTCCTGCGGCATCTGCTGAACCTCACGCCTCCGGAACTGGCGGAAATTTTCAACCAGTGGAATCACACCGAACTGGATTCTTACCTGATTGAAATAACCGCTGATGTGCTGCGGCAGCGCGATCCGGTCAAGCCCAGAAAATATCTGGTGGACAGCATTTTAGATGCCGCGGGCCAGAAGGGCACGGGCAAATGGACATCCTCCAGCGCCCTGGATATGGGTGTGCCGGCCAATTCCATTGCCGAGGCGGTTTTTGCCCGATGCATGAGCGCTTTGAAAGAAGAGCGGGTGGCGGCATCCAGGAAACTCCGTGGCCCCACGGTTGGCAAGAAAAAATATGGTAAAAAAATGGTTGAGGCCATCCGGCAGGCGCTTTATTGCTCCAAGATTTGCGCCTACGCCCAGGGGTTTCAATTAATGTTCCAGGCTCAGCATGAATATAACTGGAAGCTTGATTTCGGCACCATCGCCAGCATCTGGCGGGGCGGTTGTATTATCCGTGCGGGATTCTTGCAGAAAATCACCGATGCCTATACCCGTGACCCGGCTCTGGTCAATCTGCTTATGGATCCCTATTTCCGCAAGCAGATTCAAAATGGACAGGAACAGTGGCGGACCGTGGTTTCGCTGGCCGCACAAAATGGAATCGCCGCACCGGCGTTTATGTCCGCTCTGGCGTATTACGATTCCTATCGTACCGCCGTGCTGCCGGCCAGCCTGATTCAAGCCCAAAGAGATTATTTTGGTGCCCATACCTATGAACGTGTGGATCAGCCCCGCGGCAAGTTCTTCCACGTAGATTGGCCGGACGCCAAGCGCCCGCAGATTGGAGCATAGGGCCAGCGGGTGCGGAGGAAGCCATAAGTATAAGTATCGGCAGTTGAGCCGGCGTTAACCGGGCGCTGGCGGTGCAATATGCCTATGGCGCAGCGCTGACGGGAAGCCAATGGAGGGGGGCGCTGATTTTCCGGCGCTCCTGAAACCAACTGTAGCACAGCGGGCCGGTTGGTCGTCGCAATGGATTAAACGTGTTATTACCGGACGGCCGCGCTGGAACGTGAGCGATTGGTGCCCCGTGCCACGCGTGCTCAGACGTTGCGTATGGCGCGTGGGCGGCCAAGGCGGTGTCGTGCGTGGAAGTTGGTGCACACAACCCGGCCCGAAGATCGGCACGATCTTGCCGTTGCGTGCGGTGCCTTATCATCCGGCAACGTGCGTCCCGAAATCAGTCTCTCAAATTGCCAAACGGCGGGATTTCTCTTGACTCCTCAGTGCGCGGGACTGTATAGTAATCGCGTTGTCGATGGAGCGGCGGAGGGAGTCCGGAAGATACACTCTTCAGACCCCCTGAATAGTTACAACATGGAGTTACATACGTGCATGCCGGGCTTTGCCCTGGCATGCACTTGGTATGCACGCGGATGTTGTGTGTGTGTTGGCCACGCTGCTGCGCGGCCGTGAGTTTCGTTGTTCATCTGGAAAGGGCAAGTATATGCAAAGCCGCAAACCCGGAAGTCGCTTTTCTCCTGAATTGCTGTCGGCACCCAAAATGGCGTTGGCCATTGCGGCAAGTGCCATGGCTCTATCGGCGTGGCATGGTCCGCAGGCCGATGCGGCCACCACTATTGAAAATTATACCGGCGGCATCGTGAATTACTCGGTAACAGTATCCGGCGTATACGATATTGTCGCGTACGGTGCCGATGGTGGCGCGGGTGGATACGGAAGCTATGGCGGTTCCGGCGCTGAAATGGGCGGTGATTTCACGCTCTCGTCCGGGGAAACGCTCAATATTCTCGTCGGCGGTGCCGGTGGCCCCTATGGCGATGGCGGGAACGCCGGTGGCGGCGGGGGCAGTTTCGTGGTTTTACAGGGGGCAACAAGCGATACGCCTCTCGTCATCGCTGGCGGCGGCGGCGGTGGCTTCCGGGGCAGCAGCAGTGGCTACATGAACGGTACCACAACCGGGACGGGGTTCCCCGGTGGCGGATCCAACGGCGGTAGCAGCGGGGCCAGCGGAAATGGCGGGGTTGGCGGCAACGGTTCCGGAGCATCCGCTGCATTTATTGGCAGCGGTGGTGGTGGGGGCGGCGGATTTTCCGGTAATGGCGGCAGCGGCAGCGAAGGCCTGCTCAACGGCTCGCCGAGCCTTCTTGGCGGCAGCGGGGGTAACAGCTACGCCTCGGGTGGGATGATCGCCACTGGCGGCTTTGGCTACGGGGGCTTTGGCGGCGGCGGTTCTGGTGGACTTGACGCTGGTGGCGGTGGGGGTGGGGGTGGCTACAGTGGTGGCGGTGGCGGCGGCTATGGTTACAGCGGCGGCGGCGGGGGATCCTTATTGAAATCAACGCTTAACACCATCGAAATCGCCGGGGGAAATACATTCACCGACCTTCAGGGTAATGGCCAGGTGGATATCACGTTGCTCCCCGCAGCCAATGCGGCTCCATTACCGGCCACGCTGAGCCTTGTAATGCTGGGCGGTACAGCAATGTTGCCTCTGCTCCTGCTCCGCCGGCGCAAGAAGCACACGCTGCAATAACATCGCCGCAACAGGCAAGCCATTGCGGAAATCCCAGCGCGGCGAAGCCGCAACCAAACATCACATAGCCGCCGGCTTTGCCGGCGGTAATTTGACAGATTGTGGCACAAGGTTCCGACCTGACATTGGGCGTTGAGGGGCTCGAACCCCCGACCTTACGGGTGTGATCCGTACGCTCTAACCAACTGAGCTAAACGCCCGATCACTGATGCATTATGTTACTTCAAGCTCGCGAAGGGTTCAATGGGTTGACTGGTGAAAGAAAAAAAAGCGAAAAAATATTAAAGTTCCTTTGAGCTTGTGTCGATAGTGCCTTATCGTCAAAGATTATCGGCATTGGACGCCGGTAAATCAGAAACTGTGCCAAGCTGGCGTTGTCCGCTCTTGGTTTGCAGGGAATCAGGCGAAAGGAGTCGCGTATGAGCAAACGTGAAATGATGGATGAAATTATCCGCTTGAATCGGTCGGCGGGACGAGCTTTTCTCGAAAAATTTAATGAACAGCAATTGCAGGCCTATCTGTCGAGAATCTCGCAGGCGCACAGAATCAATTATTTGCCCCAGTTGGTGCAAGTGCGGCACGCGCCGCGCTGGACCTGGGCCTGACACTCCCACGCCGTTTGACAGTGTCGCCGCGCCCAGGCGTTCCGCAGCTTTCTTGCGCATTGCATATGCAACGCCCCCGGCTGCAGGCGACCTATCCTTGCTTGCGCATGGCCGGTAAAAATATGCGGCCCCATCAAGCCCGGCTTCGGATACTGGCTTCACGCCGGAGGGCTGATGCGTAAAAGGTGCGCGCCGTGGCTGGCAACGGGAAGCGTGATGCGGCCATTGAATTCGCCCAGCGTGCGCTGATTCCAGACATCGCGTACCACCGCTCGATCCGAACTCCCCACACCCGTCCATGCGGCCGTGACAGGTACGGCGTTTTGCCCACCGCGATTAAAAAGGGCCATCGCCAGATCACCGTTGTGCAGTTTTTTGGTCCATGATTCCAGCGGACCATGTTGACTGATGCGAATTCCCTGCGCCCCAAGCGGATCCTGGTTGATGGCCAGCATTTCCGGATTGGCAATCAGTGAAAGTGTCCACGGATCCATTTTGGTGAGGTCCATTCCGAGAAAAAGCGGTGATGGCGCAATTCCCCAAAGCGTCATCATGGTGCGCTGTTCATCCATGGTAAAGTGCGTCATCCGCAAGCCGCCCACCGCGTCTTTTCCAATGTGTCCCAGGCAGATCATATCGCAATCCGGCCAGTGGCCCGGCCCGCCAAAGCCCTTCCACGCCGCCACCAGATCAATCATATTGTTCAGTATGGCCCAGGAATCCCAGAAATCATTACGAATTCTCCACATATTGGCGTTGTGTTGAATATCCGCGCCTTCGGAAACCGGTGTGGGCCCCGGCGACGTGCTGAACACAATACCCGGTCCATATTTGTTTAATGCCCGGCGAATGGCATGAATCTCAGCCTTGTGGTAGGGGTGGGACAAATCGTCGACTTTAATAAATTGCGTTCCCCAAGAACTGTAAAGGCGAATCAGTGAATCGAAATAGGCCTGCCCGGCGGGCGTATCGCCTCGCACACCGTACATGTCATTGTTCCACGAGCACATGTCGTGCACATTGGCTGCGTCGCGGGCGGTATATGTTGAACCTTCAATGGGGGTGTTGGCGGCCACAGCCTGTCGCGGTATGCCCCTCATTATATGAAAACCAAAGATCAAGCCCATGGCATGAATTTTCTCAGCCAGCGGTTTAAAGCCCACGCCGCCGCGGGCCGATGGGAATTTATTCAAGGCCGGCAACAGGCGGCCAAACTTATCCATGGCCAGCGGCCCATGCTGCCACACGCCGCGCGTGGCCTGCGTTGGATCAAACCATAGATAATCAATAATCGCATACCGGTAACCGCACGGCAGCAGGTGCTTTTGCATATACTCCGCGTTGGCCAGATACTGCGCTTCGGTGACGGTGGCACCATAATAATCATAACTGTTCCAACCCATCGGCGGTGTTGCGGCAAGCTTCCAGAAGGCCGGCGCGGAATCGCCGGGTAAATCCGCGGCCTGGACGCTGCCACTGCCTGCAGCCGCGGCCAAGCCGGCCGCTGCGGTAAGCTGAAGAAACGTGCGTCTGTTCACAAATGCTCCTTATCGAGTCATGGCTCCGGGTTATTGGTTTCCCCGGGTCAATAGATATTATTTTGGAGTTGCAGGTTCAGTCCCAATTTCGGCGGCAGTGGCGGTTGCCGCACCAATAAGCTTATTAGTATCACCGACTATGCGCTGTGTCAACGTTCATTGCGGTTAAATTAAGTCACCGGATGTTTGACCGTTTACGCAAGGGTGTTTTGCAGCCTGAGAAAATACACACACTGACCAATTGCCCCAGAGGCATCTCATGTCAGCCCCCATTAACCCCCACCCAATTGCCACCGCTCATGCGGAGGCCCCGCAATCGACACGGGCAATTGACGTAGGCTACCGAGTTGATAACATACTCGCAAAGAAACGTGCGGGTCCGCACGACCGTCGGCTGGCGGAAGTACCGACGCCCTATTTTGAACATTCTGTGGCTTGGAGAAACGAGTGGTTACCAATACTTTATTAGCGGCGGTATCAACGGCAATGCCGCATTCCGGGGCGATCATTCATCTGCAAGGGATCGACTGGGCTATTCTGGTGGTCTACCTGCTGTTTGTTGTTGGCATCGGGATTATTACCGGTCGCGGCAGCAAAACCAGCGAAGACTTTTTTCTATCCGGAAGAAGCCTGCCCGCCTGGATTACCGGCTTGGCCTTTATATCCGCGAACCTTGGCGCTCTGGAAGTCATGGGCATGTCCCAGCAGGGGTATGAATATGGCATGATGACCGCCAATTATTATTGGATCGGTGCCATTCCCGCCATTGTATTTATGGGTATTGCCATGATGCCATTTTTCTATGGCAGCAAAGTGCGAAGCGTGCCCGAGTTTCTCAAAAAGCGATACAACGAAGGTGCCCGATTCATCAACGCCTTCACCTTCGCGGTATTCACGCCGGCCATTTCCGGCATCAGCATGTACGCCCTGGCGGTGGTCATGCAGGACTTCCTGGGCTGGCATTTTACGGCAAGCGTCTGGGTGTCGGCCGTGGTGGTGCTGGTCTACACGTTCCTGGGAGGTTTAACGGCCAGCATTTACAATGAAGTGCTGCAATTCTTTCTTATTGTTCTGGGCATCGCCCCCATGACCATCATCGCCCTGATCGCCAATCATGGCTGGGCGCATTTCAAGAAATGGATTGCCACGCATCAACTGCCTTTCCTTACGCCGGATCAGGTCGCTGCCGCTGCGGCCAAGCCGGGCAGTGCGGCTCATCAGATGCCGGCTGGGCAATGGATGCACACGTTTCAAAATACCCTTACACAAAGCAATCCCATGCACATCACCTGGCCGGGCGTGGTATTGGGTTTGGGCTTTGTGCTGTCATTCTCTTACTGGTGCACGAACTTCCTGGTGGTGCAGCGGGCATTGGCGGCCAAGGATATGAACTCCGCCCAGCGTACACCATTGCTGGCGGCGTTTCCGAAAATGATATTCCCATTTATCGTGATTCTGCCGGGATTGCTGGCTTTGCCGCTGCTGCCGCATTTGTTCCCCGGAAACACCAAGATTGGCGGCCACCTGATTCCGGCTACCGAATCAATTAACAATGTCATGCCGCTGATGATGGCGCGGTATTATCCCGCCGGTCTGCTGGGACTGGGCTTAACAGCCCTGATGGCGTCGTTCATGTCGGGCATGGCGGGGAATGTGACCGCGTTTAATACCGTCTTTACCTATGATCTCTACGCCGTATTCATCAAGCCCAAGGCCTCGGATAAGCACTATCTGTGGGTGGGACGCATCATGACCATTGCGGGCATTATCATCAGTGTCGGATTTGCCTATGTGGTCCGCGGACAATCAGGCATCATGGGTTACACGCAAACGATCTTCGGCGTGGTGAACGCGCCGCTGATTGCCGTATTTCTTCTGGGTATGTTTGCCACCTTTACCACGCCGGCGGGCGGGCTTTGGGGCCTGCTGATCGGCACAGCCACTTCGGTAACGCTCTGGATTTTCAGATCCTACCCCGGATTGCCGCTGTGGCATCATTACAATAACAATACCACGGGTGCTTTCTGGGGTGCGGTTTGGGCATTTGCCGCCGGTGCCGGCACCACCATTTTGGTAAGCTTGTTTACCAAGAAAAAGAAAGACGAAGAACTTGTGGGCCTGGTCTATCAGCTTACGCCGAAGCCGGAGCAGGATGCTGCCTTGCCGTGGTGGAAGAAGCCGATTGTTCTTGGTGTTCTGGCGCTGGTGCTGACGTTGATTCTCAACCTGTTGTTCTGGTAAAACAGAATAAAATAACCGGCGGCCTATGCCGCACTGGAGTGTTATTATGATGGATTTAAGATTACCAATTGGCATTTTCTTTGTGCTGGTGGGCATTATCATGACCGCCTATGGCGTTGTATCGCCCCATGATATTCCCAATATCACGGAAAAGGTGAACATCAACCTGTATTGGGGCATCGTGCTGCTGGTATTTGGCATTCCGATGACCATCTTCGGTTGGAGAGCCGAAGCGAAGGCACGCACGGAAATGAAAGAAAATAAGAAGTCCTGATCTTAGCGCCTGTTTGGAAACTCGGCCGGGAGGTCCTTGGCGGCGGCGAACGGCCGTCTGCGGCGTCCTCGATTTTCAACATATTCCGCAATAGGCTTGGGATCTGCGTCCTTGCATCCATCCATTTGCCAAACCAATCCACCGGCTGAATTGATACTGAGGCAGGTGTTTGCCATGGCGAAGTGGCTTGGGTTTTGCTGTGATGGGGTAGACCGCCCCGGCGCGCACGGGGCGGTTTGCTGCCGTCCCCGTCACTTCGATTACAAAACAGGACCACGGATTTCACGGATGGCACGGATACGGGAGTGGGCTTCGAGGGTGCATGGTCTGTGCGTTATACGTTTAATCCGTGTAATCAGTGGTGATGTGGGTTAACGTAGTGGCAGCGGAGATTGCATCATAACAACGGAGGCCTCGAGCCGAGGCTGGCGTCCACCGGGAAGTCCTGTTAAATGCACCGCCCCGGCGCGCACGGGGTAAACTCTCTAAGCGGATAACGCGGATACGGGGAGCACATCCCGTGCGTTCCGGGGCGGTTTGCTGGCGTCCCTATTAACTCGGTGACGAAACAGGACCACGGATTTCACGGATGGCACGGATACGGGAAAGGGCTTCGAGGGTGCATGGTCTGTGCATCATCCGTTTAATCCGTGTAATCAGTGGTGATGTGGGTTAACGTAGTGGCAGCGGAGATCGGATCATAACAACGGCACGCTCGAACCGAAACTGGCGTCCGCTGGGAAGTCCAGTTAAATGCACCGCCCCGGCGCGCACGGGGTAAACTCTCTAAGCGGATAACGCGGATACGGGGACGGTAGTTATAAACGAGTCCCGGCGCTGGGAAGCAACGAACAACGAGCCTCGGATCGCCGGGACTAACTCCCAGATCCTAGCTCCTAACTCCTGACCCCTTATCCCACCCCCTTCGCGGCTTTTTAACGTCGTGGCCGCGGAACTTGCATTGGATGGCCGTCTACCACAGGCCTACAAGGTCGCACTTGCCGCGATGGTCTATGACGCGAATTGGCGAACTCTGTCACAGCCCCCATGGCCCCATATCAGGACGATCTGCTCGCGGCATGTTGATGCAAAATCAGCGTTCATGTTTCGGCCGGTTTTTCCAGCGACGGTGAATCCATAAATATTGTGTGGGGTCTTCGCGCACAAATGTTTCAATGCCGCGGGTGTAGCGTTCCGTGATATAACGCAACGGCTCGCTCTGATGTTCCCAATCCGCCGGATAAATAATATCCGTTACACCAATATCAAAATCAAACCGATCGCCGCGGCGGCGGGCGTAGCCGATAATCACCGGTACCTGATGCTGCATGGCCAGCAGTCCGATGCTTTTGTAGGTGCTGGCGAGACGTCCAAAAAATGGCACAAACATGCCTTTGGGGCCGGCATCCTGATCGGCAATAAAGCCCAGAACGCCATTGTTTTTCAATATGTCCTGTGCGGTTTCTGTGACGCCGCGCTTGGATAATATGATCTGTCCGCGCTTTTCGCGCACGCCTAAAAGCCATGCGTCAATATGCGGGTTATCAATCGGACGCGCCACGCTGTACGAGGGAAAACCCAGCGTGGCCATGGTATAGCCCAGAATTTCCCAGTTGCCATAATGCCCCGTAACCATAATGGCTCCCTGCCCGCGGAGGATAATCTGCATTGCGGCCTGAAAGTTCTGAAGATGAACATATTTGTGCCAGGTTTCAACGTGGATTATGCGCGTGGAAAATATCACGTCCATGGCAAGTTCACAGAAATGTTGAATCGACCGCTGCCCGATGCGTTCGAGTTCCTTCTGCGGAAAATCCGGAAAACTCGCCCGGAGATTCTCCAGTCCGCGCAGGCGATGCTTTTTGTCAAATGCCCATAAAAGTGATCCGAATCCACGGGCCGTGCGCAAATTGGCATTGATGGGAAAAAAACCGAGCATCATCGCTGCGCTGCGTGCCGCTAGGTATGTGGCTTGATCTAAAATTGGAGTTGGTTCTTTCATTGCTGCAATATGGTAACCGCCGTCAGACAATCCGTTAAGCCCATGACCGTTTGCCGCGCTGATTGTTTCAGAACGGCTGGTCCAGACCGTGGACCAGCCGGGCGGCGCGGACGGTGTTTTTCAGCAGCATGGCAACGGTAACCGGGCCAACGCCGCCCGGGACGGGGGTAATCCATGATGCGATTTCAGCCACGGCCGCAAAATCAACATCGCCAACAGTTTTGGATATGGCTTTGCCGTGTGTATCGGTTGCGGTAATCCGATTAATGCCGATATCAATAACGACGGCCCCGGGCTGAACGTGGTGCCGGGTGATAAGGCCCGGTTTGCCCACGGCAACAACAAGTATTTCCGCCCGCCGGGTATGCGCGGCCAGATCACGCGTGTGGATATGGCAGACGGTGACGGTGGCACCGCGCTCGGTCAGCAGCAAAGCCGCCGGGCGACCCGCAATTCGGCTGGCACCGACAACCGTGACCTCCGCGCCCTGCAATGCGATGCCGGTGGTATCAATCAGTGCCACCGCCGCCAAGGCTGTACACGGAGCGATGATCGGATGACCGTAAAGCACGTTGCCGATATTGGCGGGGTTCACGCCTTCAACGTCTTTTAAAATGTCGATGTTATATTGCGTCTGCTGAGTGTTGAGCTGCGCGGGCAGCGGCAGATGCACCATAATGCCGGTGACGGAGGCATCTTTCGCCAGATTGGCCAGAATCGCATCCAGTTGCGCCTGGGTAATATCTTCCGGCAGTTCATGGAGCTGGTAATCAACCCCGGCTTGGGCAAAGGTGCGGGCCTGGTTGTCGGCATAAACGCGGGCGGCCGGAGAACTGCCGACAATCACCGCGGCAAGGCGTACGGGACGGTTCATCGCCTTGATGGCCTGCACGTCCGCGGCAACCTGCTGTCTGATCTCCGCGGCCAGTGCTTTGCCGTCAATTAACCGGGCGGTCATATCAACTCCTTATTACGCCTGACCATACAGACACGGTTCCACACCGATGGTCCCGACAAGAGCTTGAAGATAACCGGGGGTGCTGACAATGGCGAGTTGTTCTTGAGCGGTCCGCAGGCGGGCGGAAAGCTGCAGGGATTCCAACCCCGTTTCACCGCGGGTTTGTTCCAGGTAGTTTTGGAGGTACTCAATATGACGGGTCCAAAGCGCCATGTCCACTTTTTGCTTGGCGATCAGCCGTTTTTTATACCAGTCGCTGGCGAGCACCTGATCGCGCGTGAACATCCGGCGAATATCCGGATGCCGGATATCCTTACCTTCAAATTGCCCATACGCCATGATGTGCAATAGCGCCTGAATCGGCGGGCAGGCCTGCTGCACCGAGTTGTCATCAAAGTATTGCAGTGCCACGCGTTGCTGCGCTTCGGCTATGTTGAGAATGCCATCAACAAAAACATCCATTCCCTGAAGTTCCGGCTGCAGCACGGATTGATCAAATATGCGGGCCGGATTGTCGAAAATGCGGCCCAGAAAGGTTCGCATGAACCGGGCGGTGACACGATATCCCAGGCGGCTGGCGGGAATGTTTTTGCCCTCATATTCAAAGTCTTCCAGTTTCTCCAGGTAGCCACCGGCAATCAGGAACGCGGGATTGCGTTCCTGCGGCTTGAGCCGACACCACAGTTCCGGTATCAACAGGCTGATATCATGGCCAAAGCGGCGTTTAGGCCCGGCATATCCGGCGGCGGTGGAAAAGCCGGCCAAATCCGTGAGAACATAGCTGACCAGGGCGGCGTTGAGATCCGCGGTGGTTAACAGCGCGTTAAAAGGCCCCTTGGTTAAAGCCCCTTCGCTTCCGGCACCGGTTGTTGACGGACTGGCACCGGTCAGTGAACAGATAAAATCCATAAATAATTCAGGCAGTTCCTGATAATGGATTGGATTGTACACGGCCAATGCGCGAATGCCGGCTTTGGCATCCGGCGGGTTGTTGCGGCGGCCCAACAGCACGGCATCAACCGGAAAAATAATCGGCACATCCAGCGGCAGTGAGCGGGCCAGGCGGACGCCCATTTTCGCCAGGTACGTTTCCCGTGGATGCGCCAGATCCGGCCGGTATTGCAGATAGCGTGGATTTTTACTGGGTTTGCCATCCACCAGTCGCGGATGCGCGGAAGAAACCACATATCCGCGCCCGCCATTGGCGGCCTGCCGCAGAACGCGTTTGAGCGGTTCGGTATAGGCGTCAAATTCGGTAATGCGGTCCACAATCTGCTGCACCGCCTGGGCATCCAGCGGTTCATAATTGGAAAGGAAATTGTCATCCTTGGCCATGTCCGCTTCGGTTTGTTTATCCAGCCCGGGATAGACCGCATCATCGGGGCGCTGAAACAGCCGGGTTTCCGTGTTAATCGTCAGTTTAACGGATGACGCAGCGGTGGAAGTAATGCGAAACGGCAATTGCCGGGCCGGAATGACCGTCGATGCGGTAATATCATCTTCCATCTGCACCTTGGCTGCCGGGAAAAAATCCTGCCGGACTTTGAACGTGTTCCAGGCCCCGTTCGGCAGCAAGCCCACCCGCAAATAGGTTCCCGCGGCCTTACGATCATCCATTTTCAGTTCGTGGCCCGGTTCGCCATTGATGATGTCCACGGAAAAATGATGCCGCCAGTTATCACCCCATTCCGGTTGATACAGTCGCTTGATCAGAAATATCAATGCCAGAATATTGACCGGAATGGATGTAAGCCAGTGGTTATAGTCATCGGTGTAATCCGCGCTGGGAGTCAGGAGTTTAATAACACTGCCCAGGGATCGCCGCGGGCTGAGTATCGGCCGGCTGGGGGTAACGGAATAATCATGCGGCTGGTTCCCGGCTTTCCACCGGACGGAATGATCCTTCTTTAAAATAGCCTCCACCTGATTCAGATCCGCCTCGAGGTTATTGATGTAAATCGGCCCGTAGATCATGTAATCCGCCAGGCTCTTGCTGATTTCGCTTTTGCCGCCGCCGCTGACGGTGCAGGGTTTATGGCAAAATGTGCCTTCGGCGGTGGTTACAACAATGCGGAAGCGTTCCGAACCGGGATGCTTATTGAGAAAAAGTTTTTCCCCCGACGGCGTGAGATATATTTTATCTGCCAGCAGGGGTATGTGGTGCTCCACGCCGGCTGTTTTCCATGTAATGATAAGTTTGTATAAGTCCATGTGTGCGTCGTGGGGCAGATAGATAATATCCGGATAAAGTTTATCAATGCCGTAACCTTCCGGCATAAGAGTCATGATGCTGCCGTAATCGCGCACCACATCATCAAAGGTCCGGCCGTTCCAGTATTTTTCCCGATGCGTATATTCCGTGCCGAGGCTGTAACTCGCAAAAGCCACAGCGCCTCCGGCGTGCTCTTCTTCCGCATTTCCCAGAAGATTGGCGGCAAAGCTGATTTGTGTTTTAACTTCCTTTTTGCAGTAACCGAAATAGTTGTCGGCGATGAGCGTAACCATCACGCCGGCGGCGCTGCGGCAGGTGAGCTTGAATGCGGAGCCGTTATTATAACACTCTGCTTCATCTTTCCAGCACATGCCGTCACGCTTCTGCCGATCCGTGGCCTGATCCCAGTGCGGCAGGCCGAGCTGCTTTTTCGTGCACTTGGTAAGGTGCGGCGCAAGAATCACGCAGCCGGTGTGGCCCGTCCAGTGTTCAACATCCAGTGCGGCATCATTTTCCGGCAAGGCGGGATCTCCGGCATTGCCAAAAATGGATTCGACAAAATCCAGGTTGCTTACCAGGCTGCCGGGGGCAAAAAAATGAATCTCCATGGTTTTTTCCGGGCTGACACCCGGAATTTCCGGCACCACAATCGGCCGCAGCAGCAGCGAGCAAAAAACCGCCACGCCACCGGGAACATCGGTGGTATACGGCAGTGTCAGAAGATCCCTGGGGGCATCGAGGGCCTTTTGAAATAACGCGGCAAATACGGCCGGAGGTACGGCGATTTTGTCCGCCGGTACCGGAAGGCCGCAATCGGTAACGTGAAAAGTGCCTTTGGTTGTGCGTCGATCACTTCGGGGGTTGTGCAGCACGCCGTTGCGCAGGCGATAGCTTGATACATAAGGACTCTCGATCCGATCACCGTGGCGGGGGAGGGAAAGTTCCCGGGCAATACCGGGGCGGTTCAGGCTGAACGTCAATGCGGGCAGACGCAGCGGCTGACGCAGCGGTCCAAGCTGCTTATTAAGAAACGCTTCAATGCGCTGGTCCACCGGTACCCGATACTCTTTCAGCAGGCGGTTTTTCTGCCGGAAGTTGGCCAAAATGCCGTCGGCCAATTCGTCCAGCGCTTCATCGCGCTGATCTTCATTGATCGCGGAAAATCCCATTGCCTTGAGTCGCAGACGAATATAGCCTGCGAGGTTGGCACGATGGGAAGAGGGAAATAAAGTGGAATCAGGTTTTGCGGGGGCGGTCATGGAAATCAAGCCTTTCAATCAACCCTCAAATCGGGTACTTCGCTTCGCCACCCGACGAATATAGTGCTCGCCATGCCCCGTTGGCAAGCGCTGTGCGAACGGCTAAACCGATTTCCCGTGTTCAGTTCCGGGCCATGACAACTTCAGTGGGCGCGGATAACGCGGCCATGATTTCACAACCCGGCTTAATACCGCGGCGCTGCAGACGGCGACCAGGGTAAATGGTAAAACCACACCCAGGGGAAACATTGTGCCCGAATGCAGCAGCAACGGGTACATGGATAACGCGACACCGGGAGGATGATATATTCGTAATGCCGATAAAATCAGCAGCGTAACCGCGGCCATTACCACCGCAAACCATGGGCCATGCACCGCCAGCGCTGCGGCACTGCCCAAAAATGCGCCCAGCGTTGATCCGGCAACCACCGCAATGGGCTGAGCGATCGATGCGGTCGGCAGTAAAATCAATATGCTTAATGTGGCGGCAAATGGTGGCACCAGCCAGATGGTGCGGTGCAGTTGCGTGCCACCGGCCAGAAAATCCAACGCCGCCAGGAACCCCAGCATCATCAGAAACCAGATCATCGCCGCTATGGATATCTGGCTGTCTGAACGCCAATGTTCCATTGCCCGTTTAACCAATAGTCTCTTTCGCGTCATTTTCCGTACCTCAGCAAATACTGATTTCAGCTTGCCGCCCATGTCGGGCCGGGCCAGGCCGCATTGTAGCACGATGGCGAACCGCCACCCTGATGTTCCGCAATGCCTGGCTTCAAGCGGCAAAACGGATTTAACTGCCGGGCCATTCCTTAACGGGCTGTCACGCGGGAAAATCGGTTATAATTAGGCATGCTTCCGCGGATCATCGGAATCATGAATGGAAAATGTTCTGGAGAAAGTGTATGTCGGAGGGTCAGATTTCACTACCGCAGGGAGTCCCGGAGAAACCGCAGGAACCGCTGGTGATACGCTGGTTTACGAATCTGCGTATCGGCTGGCAGATTCTGCGCGCCCGCATGGCGGACGACCGCACCGGTCAGCAGGCGGCGGCCATGACGTACAACACGCTTTTCAGCCTGTTGCCGGTAATCGTGTTGCTTCTGGTGGTGATGTCTCTGGTGTTGACAACGGATCAGATCAGGCAGCAGGAAATGTCGTTCGTGCATCGGCTGGGATTAAGTCAGCTTTCCAACCGGGGCGGCAACGGGGCCACGACCAAACCGGAATTTCTGGTCCAGACCATTATTAAACAGATTGATAAAATGCGTTCCGTGCTGCGTTCACCAGGCACGGGAGTCGTTGGGTTTATAACTCTGCTGTGGGCGGCCGTGAGTTTAATGAATGTTATCGAAAATGCATTCAATCATATTTATCGGGTGAGCGAAAAGCGGCCATGGCCGCGCAAGTTCACGCTTTACTGGTGTGTGCTGTCATTGGGGCCGCTGGCGGTGGCCGCATCGCTTTTTGCCTCGGCCAAATTTATCGCCCTGGCCGGATCGCTGCATGTCGGTGCCGGCGTATTTACGCCATTTGGCATTCTGGTCAGTTATGCCGGTGACTGGATCCTGATTTTTGTAATCTACAAACTGATTCCCAACGCCAGGGTGCGGTGGCAGGCCGCCGCGATTGGTGCCCTGGCCGCGACATTGTTGTGGGAGGCGGGAAAATATGGATTTGGATTTTACGTTCATGATGTGGCGGGTTACGGCAAATGGTATGGCAATCTGGGGCTGATTCCGTTGTTCATGCTGTGGATTTTCCTGACCTGGAATTTTCTGCTTATTGGCCTGGAAGTGGCTTTTATTCAGCAGTTTTTCCCGGTGCTCAAGCGCCGCTTTCTGATGAGTCGCGGCCACAGCACCACGTTAACCGACAGCCGGTGGATATTGCCGCTGGCAATCTTATTGGTGCATCGGTTTGGAGAGGGAAAAAAAGTCACAGCGGAAGTTGCGGCCAATGAATTGGGGTTGGGACTGGATCCGGCGGAGGAAATGCTGTCATCCCTGGCCAAGGCGGGGCTGGTTCTGGTATTTGGTTCGCAGCCCAGAGAATATGTGCTGGCCAAGGCTCCGGAGAATATTTCCGTGGAGGAAATTATGCGTGCCGCGGCAGATCGATGCCATACCATTACCGATTCCATGCAAACCGTTGATCAAGGCCATGTCTTGCGTCGCCCGCGCCTGCAGGAATTTTATGACCTTGAATCCCAATGGGGAAAAAAGCACACACTGGCGGAGTTGGCCGCCCTTGCTTAGTTACTCAATGGCGGTATTTGCGTGCCAACGGCAAATCGCCGGTTCCGCCCATCGCCGCGGTTGAAGCACACAGAATGCAACGCCGGTGTGCGGATCATTTCGGAGCATAGCCAATGGCCAAGTTGAAACAGATTCGCGTTCGCAGCGGGCTGTATATCGGACTCATGAGCGGTACAAGTGTGGACGGTATTGATGCCGCGCTGGTGCGTCTGCACGGTGCCGCCGATGCGCTGAAAGCCACGGTGCTGGCCCATCATCAGCAGTCCTGGCCGGCATCCCTGCGCATGCGTCTGCTGGCGGTTATGGCTCCGGCCCGGGTGCCGGTGGCGGAAATATGTGATCTTAACATGCTCACGGCGCGGGAATTTGCCGGTGCCGCCAATAAGCTTCTGAAAAAAGCCGGGGTCAAAAGGCAAAATATCATAGCCATCGGAAGTCATGGGCAAACCGTTTGTCATCTTCCGCCGGTGACGCGGCGGGACGCTGGCAGCACGCTGCAGATTGGGGATAACACCGTCATTGCCACGCTGACGGGTATTGTAACGGTCGGGAATTTTCGTTGCGCGGATATGGCGGTGGGGGGACAGGGGGCACCGCTGGTACCGCTGGTGGATAAACTGCTGCTGACGCACAACCAGCGAACACGCTGTGTGCAGAATCTTGGGGGCATCGGCAATGTGACCTTTCTGCCGCCGCGCAACAGCAACGAAAATGTGATCGCATTTGATACCGGCCCGGGCAACATGCTCATTGATGCGTTGACAACGTTATCCACCGGGGGCAAGCTGCCGTTTGATCCGAACGGACGGCTTGCCGCCGCCGGACAGGTTCATCCGCGGATGTTGCGGCAACTGCAGGATTTCGCGTATTTTCAACTACCGCCGCCAAAGACCACGGGCCGCGAACTTTTCGGGGAACCACTGGCTCGAAAATTGCGTAAAGACTTTCGTACTGTACGTTGCGCTGATCTGCTGGCAACGGCGACGGAACTCACCGCCTGGAGCATTGCGGAAAGCTACCGGAAATTTCTGCCGCGGATGCCGCAGGAGGTAATTCTCTGCGGCGGCGGTGTGGAAAACAGATTCTTGATGTCACGCATAGCGGCCTGGCTCGGTTTGCAGGGGTGTCATCGAATCAGCACCATCGCCGATTATGGCGTACTCAACCAATCCAAAGAAGCTCTGGCCTTTGCGGTTCTCGCGGCCCTGACGCTCCAGCACCTGCCGGGTAACCTGCCAACCGCGACGGGAGCACAAATGCCGGCGGTATTGGGAAGTATCTCTGACCCGACAATCTCGCGCCGTCGCGTCCGGGCTGTCAAGCCCTGATCTAAAGTTTTAAATTATCGTTCCCCGGCGCGCACGGGGTAAAGCTCCTGCGCGGATAGCGCGGATGAAGTGCACTGAGCACCGAGCATTTGGCATTGAGCATCTGGAACTTGGAACATGAATCTACACTTGCCGGACCCGCCCGCCGCTCCGGCGCACGCGAGACCGCAGAACCTCTGTCACTAATTACTGGTCTTTGGTCACTGGTCAGTGATGATTGCTTCCCGGCTCGCCGGGATGCGTCCCCCGTATCCGCGTTATCCGCTTAGAGAGTTTACCCCGTGCGCGCCGGGGCGGTCCATTCAATAGGACTTCCCAGCGGACGCCAGTTTCGGTTCGAGCGTGCCGTTGTTATGATCCGATCTCCGCTGCCACGACGTTCATTCACATCACCACCGATTACACGGATTAAACGGATAATGCGCGAACTATGTCCCCTGAGAAACATCTCTCGTATCCGTGCCATCCATGAAATCCGTGGTCCTGTTTTGTAATCAAAGTGACGTGGACGGCAGCAAACCTTCCCGACGCGCGGGGTAAACCTTCTGCGCGGATGGCCCGGATGAAGTGCATTGAGCACCGAGCATTTGGCATTGAGCATCTGGAACTTGGAGCATGAATCCTCACTTGCCGGACCCGCCTGCCGCCCCGCCGTACAAGGAAGCACTGAACATCTGTCACTAATTATCGGTCATTGATTGCCCCCGTATCCGCGTCATCCGCGTGATCTGCGGTGCATTTAATATGACTTCCCGGTGGACGCCATCTTCGGTTCGAGCGTGCCGTTGTTATGATCCGATCTCCGCTGCCACGACGTTCATTCACATCACCACCGATTACACGGATTTAACGGATAAAGTGCGAACTATGTCCCCTGAGAAACATCTCTCGTATCCGCGCAGTCCGCTTAGAGAGTTTACCCCGTGCGCGCCGGGGCGGTCCACCCCATCCTGCCAGGAAGCTAACCCGGTTCGCCGTCGCAGTTACCCGCCGCACCCAAAACTAATTCGATCGTTGTTCGTTGTTTCCCGGCGAGCCGGGACGCGTTGTTCGTTGTTCGTTGCTCCCCGCCGCGCCGGGGATCGTTGAGTGTGGCTCCCTGGCCATTTTCTCATGGTGTTCGCAAGTAATCACATCCATGTTGCGGAAGCGGCCTCAGGCCCGGTGGCTGTAAATCCCCGGAATAAAACTTGACCACCCGTGCAATCGCATTAGAATAAAAGTAGGTTAAAAACTTTTT
This sequence comes from Planctomycetota bacterium, assembly GCA_021810145.1. Lineage (GTDB taxonomy): Bacteria > Planctomycetota > Phycisphaerae > WQYP01 > WQYP01 > JAMDCX01. The sequence continues at coordinate 34,435 of JAJZJL010000024.1, forward strand.
TTGCGATTTTCGCCGTTGATCCCATATGTGTTGCGCAAAAGCGGCCTGAGCTTTTTGGAGGAAACACAATGAACGCAGAAACGTGCAGGCTTCCGCGACACCGGGTGTATCGCCTTTGCGCTGGTGCGACTTGCGGCCTCATCACCGTTATGCTTGCCGCATTCACAATCACTGTTGCGTGCCCTCCACCGCCCGTTGTGGCTGCCGACCTCGGCGGCAACGATGCGTATCAATCGATTTCGAATCCCGCGTATCAGCACCGCGTGAAGCATTTTGCGAGATTGGAAAACTCCATACGCGGCCTGCTGGTAACGGATATGAGCAACGGTCGGCTGGCCGGTAACAGCGAGGAGATTATTGCTACCGTTGATCCCGCGAAGCATTCGCCGCGGATAAATTTCATCAACAACGTCGGAGAGGACGTACAGGTAGCCACCCGAATCGCCTATCGTGCCATTAAGTTGCGATACCCGGAAATACAACCCGGCCGTATCAACTTCAGCTTTGCTGATCAATATGACGCGGTGGACGGCAATTCCGCCAGTTGTGCCTGCGCTGTATTAATGCTCTCCTTGCTGGAAAATACCCACTTGGACCGCACCATGGCAATCACCGGAGCCATCACCGCGGATTGGCGTGTGCGCGCCGTCGGCGGACTGGAAGCAAAGATCCATGGGGCCATCGCCGATCATCTCACCGGCGTGGTTGTTCCGCAGAGCAATGGCCGGAATGTTTGTGACGTGATGTTGCTGGACGGACCGCAAACGGCATGGCGGATTCAGATTTTTTCGGTGCGAACGCTGCAGCAGGCCATGGCCATGATGCGGCGGAATAAACCCCGTGATATCAGCTATGCAATGCTGTTGTTTGAGACGCTCCAGAAAAAATTCGACAGAAATGGATTGGGGGCGCTTCACGACCCCGCGACCATCGAGCGCCTTAAGCAGATTACATCTCTCGCACCAAACGATCTCTCGGCGCAGTATTTACTTGAACTCGCTGCGGGGAAACAGCCTAAGAGGCTTTCGATTGGTGCCACCATGTATGAGGCGTTCGCCGCAATTCAATTTTATTCCGCATACCTCTGGGATGATCCGCCACCCAATGCTCCCTTGCTGGGTTCACCGATTCGAGATTCGCTTCGCCGGCTTAATAAACTGTCGGAAATAGGCTCGTTGCGCTGCCTGCCGCTGGTAGAAACATTACGTCGATTTGTACGTACATGCGGTAATTGGGCGGGGACGCCCAACGGTCCGATACACATTGCTCGCCGCCACAATCAGGTCATGGCGGAATTGGATCGGCTCAACGGTAACAAAGAAGACATTGACCGAATGATGCGAAGCGGTTTTTAACAGGGGCGTTGTCTATGGGGATACAGCTTCCAGCCGTCAAAAAAAAAGCCACGATGATTTCCATCTGTTTGCTGCTGTATTCAGGGCCGAACATGATAAGCAGACAGGCCGGGCAGGCGGTGGCCCGGGCACAAGGCATAAACGGCAGAATCACCTGCGAAGCCGCCGATGCCATGCCCTGGCGAAAAGAATTGCCTCCCATCAATCTGTTGAAATTGGTTAATATCAAGCGGGACTCCCGAACGGCCAATCGGTGGGCTTTCAAAAATGGGCATCTGATATGCCGTTCCAATTGGAGAAATGTGAGTATCGGCTTTCGCATCAAAGCGCCGCGACAGTACAACTTATATGTGAGCTTTGCCCGCACCCACACAAAGAATGATGTGGCGATTGTCTGCTCGGCCGCTGGACACCAATTTGACTGGGATATGGGAGCCTATGACAATCACATTGACGGCTTCGAGGTGGTCAACGGTAAGAGCATTATCAACAGCCCGGCATCACGGCATTTCGCCAGTTGCCTGACGAATAATCGGCGCTACGGCTGCTTTATCAAAATCCGGAAAAACGGTGCCTGGGCGTATATCAATAATAAACTCATCTATGCTTGGAAGACGCATTACCACAATGCCACCATCAATTCGACCTGGTCTCCACCGCCCGGGTACGCCCTGGGTGTGGCAGCGCGCAGCAGTGTCATATTTTACTCTGCCTACTTAATTCCGATCCGCAGCAGTACCCCTGCTCCGGAAACTCCAGTTTATAATCCGTTCCCAATGAGCGATGGGGCGGGGGGAAATCCCTTGCTTCCCGCGCATGAGAGAAATCCCGGCGAATTTACCGGGCCGGCTCCAATTCTCTCCGGACGATTCACCAGCCCAATGGCCATCGCGGCCGGGCAACATGACCGGCAGGAAGTGCAGGCCGCCTTGAAACGCCACCGCCGCAGTGTTACCCGCGCCACTGCAACATGCAAGGCACTGTTGCAGGCGGTTTTGCGGCGGGTGATGACTGGCACGAGTGCAGCTGAGACGCGACGGCTGAGTATCATGATTACCGCCATGAACAGCCCATCCTTCAACGCCCCATTAATCGCTGGCTTTACTGATCCGCAGGCACGCAAGGCTTGGAATAGCTATATTATCGCCCTCGCGGAAGCACGAGGAGATTATCTTGCGCGGCTGCACGATATTCGTCTGCAATATGCAGGCGCGTTGCGCAAAGCCATGACCGCCGCCATTAATGAAAATCATCTGGCCGAAGCGATTCGCATTCATGCGATGCTTAATCGGTTGCATCGACTGGATGTTAATCCGCTGAATCATCAATAACGGATCCAATCAATACACGACCCTTGGGCGGAAGCACCCGCTGGTACATGGCGCAATAATTCCTGAGGAAACGGTGCTCGTTTCCGCTCCAATATTGGGAAAAGCGGTATCAGACCACCTTCCAATGGGTGTTATTCATAGTCGCGCCATGAGGGGCATGAAAAAGGCACGGCCGGCAATCAGCTGTGCCCGTGATTGCGAATCAATCGCTCGGTGCGGCGTGAAACCCGCAGGTTATTTTGGCGGCCATTCTGAGAAAGCCACCGCTGGGACTTGAACCCAGGACCTAAGCTTTACGAAAGCATCGCCCGTTGGCACCGAACCCGCCGAAATCAAGGGTTTTGATGCAACTGCAAAAAAACTTGGCGTTTTACTTGGCGCTTTTAACGCGGAAACCGACCCCCGGCTGATCGAATTGGCTGAATGCTGGAAGCGGTTTTCCGAGAATGAGAAAATCGCGCTGATGACAGTGGCGCGCGGCATGGTAAAGTAATCTATCGGGCAGGCCGCCGACGGGTGGCTGAATCGGCTGGGGCCGTGTGACGTTCACCTTTGGCGTTGCGTGGCCCTGGCCGACCCGATCAACAAAGGTGAAATATGGAAACTCGAACCGACCGGGCGAAAAGCCGAAAAACCGTTGATCTGGTAAACCAGTTTATAGACGCGGCTTTCAAATACCGATTTTTATACGTCCAGAACCGTACCGACGGGGCGCACCGCGTAGACGCGGTTCAACGTGCGGTTCTGGATTCCATCCAGAAAGCCCACACCAAGGCACAAACACTGCTGCGGTCGATTGAAGCCTGTGGATTGCCTGCGAGCGAAAGCCACGATGCGTGGCGGCTGTTATCCATAGGCTTGCCGGATGCCTCTTATGCCGATTGCGAAAGAGCCTTAAAAAACTGGGCCAAGCCCGTGGCCGCCAAGCCGGTTGGGCCGGTTGGGCGGAAGCCAAGGGCAAAACGCCGTGTTACGTCCAAGCCGCTGACCAAAGCGCAAACTGAAGCGATGGCCGCCTACATGGGGTGCGGGCAAAACGTGGGAGCCGTTGCCGCTGAACTAAAAATATCACGCGGAGCCGCATACGACCGGATAAACGCCGCGCTGCAAAAGACCGGCCAAAAACCACTGCCGAAGCGGGCCGCAAGGTCTGTTCGCGCCATCGCACTGCGGGCCGATAACCGTGGTCAATACACCGTGGATTCGGACGATTAACGGCTAAAGCGCAGGTACTTTGTCGGTATTTTTGTCGGTACTTTACGGAAAAATCTTAAAATCATAAAACCAGCACCAGCATTGCATATTCTATGCGTTGCCGGGCTTGTGCTGCGCGCAATATACCGGCGCATGGACGTATGGGTATGAGATACCGTTTTCGGACCGTTGAAGAGCGCGAAGCATTCAGGCGATTTAAGGCCGCGTTAAAAGCCTTGCAGGCCGCGCAGCGCCGGGCTTACCGGTTGGCGCAAAAGCCGGAGGGCCGACCATGACCGCTGTAACCGCATCACCGCCCGACCCCGCGCCGCTGGCTGTGGGTGCCGCCGACGCCGCGCGGATGGTCGGCATATCGCGCTCAAGCTGGCTGGCTCTGGTTTCCGCTGGCCGCGCCCCCGGTGGCATCAGATTAGGGCGCCGTGTCGTATGGCGCGTGGGGGAGTTGAGCGATTGGCTGGAGGCCGGTGCCCCGGCCCGCGATGCCTGGGAGCGGCAGAGAAAATCAAAAAAATGCCCGGAGGCGTGATAGGCCAGACCGGGCAGAAAGATTGAGTATGTCTACCACCATACCAGAAAACCAAACCGCGCCGCAAGTCCCGCCGCTTGCGAGCCGTTGGGGCGAAGCCGAGAAAAATCTGCTCGGCAATGTTTGCTGTTCGCCGTCCCCAAATCCAAGGCCGCGTGAGGATCACGTTTTGCGGCTACTGGAGTCAAATGACCTGCTGGACGGCTATCACTGGTCTTCGCCGCGAAACCAAGCGATTTTTGCTGCCGCAGTACGCATCGCCGGGGGCGCGACGTATCCTGGGCCTGATGGTATTGCCGCGGAATTGCAACGCATCGGCAACGCAGAATCGGCTGATTTTTGTGCCGAGCTTGCCCGCGAGTTTTTTTCCGATGCGGAGTTGATGTATTGGGCCGGCCAATGTCTTGAACTCGGCCGCGCGACCGGCCTGTACAGTGCCGCCGATCGCCTGAAGTTGGCGTTGGACTCCGGGCAAAACATGGCCGACATAGCGCCGCTGATCGCCGACGTGCATGACACCGCGGATCCACTGGGCATATCGGATGTCCCAATCTCCGCCGGTGATTTGATTTCGGGATTCCCGGAGTTAAGGCCTTACGTGATTGATGGCCTGCTGCGTGTTGGCGAGACGGCAAATATCATCGCCGCGCCGAAGATCGGAAAAAGTTGGCTCTTACTTTCCCTGCTTCTAGCTGTGGCCGCTGGCACGCCGTGGATGGGCCGGGCGTGCCGACAGGGCCGCGTTTTGTTGCTGGACAACGAACTTCATCGTGAAACACTGGCCCGGCGTATTCACGCTGTAGCCATGGCCATGGGCATTGACCCGGACAGCCTGCGGGACGGCCTGGTGATCCATTGCTTGCGCGGCGCCGGCGAAAATATCGATACCCTGGGGCGATTTTTCCGACGGATGAAACCCGCCGAATATTCCGTGATTGCAATCGACGCGCTGTATCGGGCACTCCCGCCGGATTGTGAGGAAAATGTCAATCAGGACATGATGCGCGTCTACAACACGGTAGACGGTTACGCCGAACGCACCCGCGCAGCTTTCCTGCTGGTGCACCATGCAAGTAAGGGGCTACAGTCCGAAAAACAAGTGACGGATGTTGGATCGGGGGCTGGGGCGATCAGTCGCGCTGCGGACGTGCACCTGGTAATCAGGCCGCACGAGGAAGATGGGGCAGCGGTCATGGATTGCCGGGTGCGATCCGGCGTGCCCCCTGCGGCCATCGGACTGCGATGGGCCTACCCGCTTTGGGTGCCCGATTCAACCTTAGACACCGAAAAGTTGCTCACGGCGAAATCAAGGAGGGTAGCCAAAGCAAATTCGGTGGAGGATGCGGCGCCGGGCTACATGAGCGTAGTTTCGCACGCATGCGCCGAGCCAAGGGGGCTGGGCTGGTTTTCGGCCAAAACGGGCGGCAAGGATCACGTTACCCGGAGCCTACTGCGCCAAGCGGAAGCGGTCGGGGCAATCCACCTTTGGCCGGGCAAAAAAGCCCGCGATCCGGAGCGTTGGGCGACAGTTCCGCAAGGCGTTTTGTGAGAAAAACCACTCCAGTAGCGGGTTTTACGAGGTGACTGTATGAAAACCATTGATTTTACTGAACGACACCCATGTACCAAAATAGCGCGCCGTGTGTGTGTAAAAACCCCCCATACCCCCCGTGTGGCATTGAAATGCCCACGGGGCTGGGTTTGGCGTGCGCGCGCAAGCGAAACCTTGGTGCCAGACCTTGACGCCATAAGGCTTGACCGCTTGATCCGCCATCGCCGCCGGGAAATCGCGGCCAATAAAATCTTGGTGCCGATAACGTTATCGCTTTCCTTGGCCGCTGTTTTGGTTGCGATTGTAACAATTGTTACTGTTTTACTTTCAACGGGAGTATTTTCGTGATCGACGATAGACCGCTATTTGACCGCCCGTCCGCAGCACCAACCCGCAAGCCCAAGCGCCGGGCAAAGCACCTGGCTACGCCGTTAATTCCGGTAGCGCCAAAACCGACGCCGGAAACGTGGACGGTTCAATTCACCGCCACGCCGGGCAATGCGCCTGAAATCTGCCGCGTAAAGCGACTTCTTAAATCGGCGTGGCGACGGTATCGGTTGAAGGCCCGTATCGTTGCGTGGCCTGGCACTATTGCAACGCCGAGCCATTCGACGGGTAATCAATCGTCCGATGGCCACCGAGGCCGGGAAACGGCGTTTAATCGAACCGGAAAGAATGAAGTTGTGGCCGGGACGACCGGCAGAATGGAGCGGTAATCATGGTTCCTGATTCTCCCGAACGCCAAGGCCAACATTCCGCGACCGATTGGGCGGAGGCTCTCACCCAAATCGAAGATGCCTTGGGCATAGCCGACCGCAAGGAGTGGTATGGCCTGTTGGTGGGGCACTTTTTGTATATCGGCGGATCGCCGACGGCGCGGCCCGATGGGGCAACGGAAAGTACTTGGTTTGTGGGGCCGTATCAAATCGAAACTCATGAAGCGGCGAACGGCACTGTTTCCTGGCATATTGCCACCCCGGATGAGGCATTGAGATGAACCCAGTCACTTATTACCGCGCCTGGCGCGAGGCGTGCGATGACGCCGGGGCCATGCTTCGCCGCCGACGCAAGGCCGTGGCCCTGTTGGACGCCACGCCCACGGACGCCATCACGCCCGCTGACTACCAACGGGCTTTCGTGGATGACCCGTCCCGCGTGGTTGTGGCAAGGGGCGGAAACTCCAGCGGAAAAACGGAAGCCGGGGCCATCAAGGTTGCCCGCATCCTGAAACACGCCCCGCCCTACCCGAATTGCCCGTTCTGGATCATCGGCCAGAGTTTTGAACTCGCCTGCGGTGTATGCTGGGCCGAAAAACTTACCAAGCACTTTGCCGCCCACGAGATACGCAAAATCTCATGGCACGATCAGGCCCGCAACTGGCCCGCCGCCGTCCGATTGCACAACGGTTGGGTAATTGAGTTCAAGTCCAGCGAGCAAGGGCGACGGCTGTTTCAGGCCCGGAGCATCGGCGGGGCATGGATTGATGAACAGTTTCCAGCCTCCATATTCATTGAAATATTCGCCAGAACCCGCGACAC